>NZ_JBFLUK010000002.1:0-15211 GCF_050470685.1 Trinickia sp. NRRL B-1857
GCCCTCGGCCTTGACGATCACGCGGCTGCCGGCGCGATTGAGCGCGCCCATGTCGGAAAACGGATGCAGGTGATGCGCGGCATCGAGCGCGCGGTAGTCGGCGGTGCTGGGCGAATGCGTGCGTTCTTGGACCGTGGCGGTGAACGGATCGAAATCGTGATTCATATAGCCTCCAGGGAAACGAGTGGCTGAAGCGTTTAAACGTGCAGCAATAGGTGCCTGCGTTCCCAAGAGCTGATCACTCGGAAAAACGCGTCGTATTCGGTTTCCTTCAGCGCAAGGTACGACTTGACGAATGCGTCGCCGAGGATCGAAGCGAGCGGCTCGGACGCCGCCATCAGCGTGAGGCCTTCCTCGAGATTGCGCGGCAATTGATAGGGCATTCGGTAGCCGTCGTTGGCGAGCGGTTCGGTGGGCGTGAGCCGCTGCGTGAGGCCGAGATAGCCCGCGGCCAGCGTGCCCGCGATGGCGAGATACGGATTGCAGTCCACGCCCGGGATGCGGTTCTCTATCCGTCGCGCATCGGGCGAGGCATGCGGTACGCGGAACCCCACCGTACGGTTGTCGTATCCCCACTGCACGTTGATCGGCGCGGCCATGAAACGCGACAGACGCCGATAGGAATTAATGTACGGCGCGAAGATCGGCATCAGTGCCGGCGTATATTTCTGTAGACCCGCGATGTACTGATAGAACATCTCGGTCGGTGCGCCGTCGCGTCCCGTGAACAGGTTCCGGCCTGTTTCCATGTCCACGACGCTTTGGTGCACGTGCATGGCGGAGCCGGGCTCGCCTTCCATCGGCTTGGCCATGAACGTCGCGTACATATGATGGCGCAGGGCGGCCTCCCGCACGGTGCGCTTGAAGAGGAATACGCGGTCCGCCAGGTTGAGCGGGTCGCCATGTAGGAAATTGATTTCCATTTGCGCCGCGCCCACTTCGTGGATCAGCGTATCGACTTCGAGTTCTTGGATCTCGCAATACTCGTAGATGTCCTCGAACAGCGGATCGAACTCGTTGACCGCTTCGATCGAATAGGCCTGACGTCCCGTCTCCGCACGCCCCGTGCGGCCCACCGGCGGGCGCAGCGGCAAGTCGGGATCCTTGTTCATCTCCACGAGGTAGAACTCGAGTTCCGGGGCGATGACGGGCTTCCAGCCCTTCGCTTTGTATAGATCGAGCACACGGCGCAAGACGCGGCGCGGCGAGATCTCGACGGGCGATCCGTCGAAATGGACGCAATCGTGAATCACCTGCGCCGTGGGATCGACGGCCCAGGGGATGAGCCGGATCGTCGAGGCGTCGGGCACGCAGACCATGTCGGGATCCGTGACTCCGGTCAACCCCCCGTCATCGGGATATTCGCCCGTCACCGTTTGAATCATGACCGCTTGCGGCAGGCGCATCGATTCGCCCGATTCGAATTTGCTGCGCGGAATGATCTTGCCGCGTGCGATGCCGGCCATATCGGGGATGATCGCCTCGATCTCGGTGATATGGTGCTTCTTGAGAAATTCGTCGATCTCGTACATGAGAGTCCTCGCTTCGTTGTTATGGATAGGGGCGATGAGCGTTCGAACGCCATCCGCCTAACCGCGCGCGCTCGCACGCGCGGTGTGTCTCGCTAGGCACGCCGCGCCGAACGCGCGGAAGATCGCGCTTGAAAGCGGATCGCTCGCATAGCGCCACTCCGGGTGCCACTGCACGCCGAGGGCGAACGCGCTCGCGCCGGCCACGCGCGCGGCTTCGATCAAACCGTCGGGCGCGACGGCCTCGGCAACCAGTGCCGGCGCGAGCGCGTCGACGCCTTGCGCATGCAGCGAGTTCACCCGTACCTCGGCGCTCGCGCCGGCGAGCGAATGCAATAGCCCGTCTTCGCAAAGGCGCACGCTGTGCGCAGGGCCGTATTGAACGTCGAGCGGGTCCGTCAGATTTTCGCGATGGTCGTCGTGGCCATCGATCGCGTGCACGTTTTGATGAAGCGTGCCGCCGAAAGCGACGTTCATTTCTTGAAAGCCGCGGCAGATCGCGAGTACAGGGACGCCAAGCTCGACGGCGGCAACAAGGAGCGGTAGCGCCGTGGCGTCGCGCGCCGGGTCGTGTAGCGTGCCCGGCGCGCTGGCAGGTCCGCCGTAATGACGCGGTTCGACGTTAGAGTGGCTGCCCGTGAACAGCAGACCGTCGAGCGCATGAAGGAGCGCCGAAGCGGACTGCCGTTCGCCGAGCGCGGGAACGGCGAGTGCGAGCGCATCGGCGCCTTCGACAACCGCCGTGAGGTACTTGTCGCCGACGACATGCGTGAGATGCATGCCGATTTCAGAGGTGTCGGCGGTCACGCCGATGAGCGGTTTGCTTAGCATAACTAACTAATTGATTTTGATTGGGCGCGAATGCGTGCGTGGGCCGCAGTCGACATCGAAGCCGACGACAGGCGAGGCGCAGCGTGAGCATCGTTGCGCCGGCGTTACGCGAGTTCGAGCCTCGCGAAAGACGCGAATAGGCGGCGAGTCGAGCGCGTAAGAGGCGCCGGCGACGATGCGAACGTTGGACTGACGGGAAGGAGGCGCTACGGCAGCAGTGAGGCGACGTCGTCGAGGTGGACGGCGATGTATGCGCGTGCGGACGTGACGTTGTGACGTCGAACGCAGCGGCGGGACAAGATCGTGAAGACGGACAGGAACCGGCGGAACGCAAGCGGGCCGTTGCTGCCGTCGGCGATGGCGCGGCCGGTGCGAATACGATTCGCGACCTGCTTACGGTTCCATCTAACCAAAGGGCCTCGGACTCTCACGGTATGACTCGACTCGGTGACAAGGAGGGTATTGCACGCCTCGCTTCGCGGCACACATCGCGAACCGCGAGACAAGGCGGAAGGTTTCGGCGCCGGCACGCGAATCCGCTCGGCATGTGCAATCGTTGCGCGGGGACGTACTTCCGCACAAAAAAGGCCGAAACCTGACTGTCAGCATATATGAGCTAAGCGTGCCGTCAATCCCTTTCCAAAAAATCGGGCACGGTTTTACGCGCAATGCATGGTGCACCGCAGTGCGTGCCCAGCTTCGGGCGAGCACCTCCCGTTCGACCGATACGCGTCATTAAAGTTCGCCGATCCGCCGGTACCGACATCTGATTAGAATGTTCAGGAAAAATTGCGCGACATCCCATTTTTCGAGACGGTTTGGATAACGATCGATTTTCCGCTTCGATCGACGGCGATCGCAGGCGGTCGAGCTTGCGTGCAGGTATGCGATCGAGGCATGCGCTCGTAAAATACTCCGAGCTCAAATCCACGCTCATTAGGCTGCATTGAACGATATTAGGTTTTTCTCATGACGGATCGGGTTCACGGCGACGGCGCCATTCGACGTTCTTCAAATTACGGCTCTTCGGTCGAAAACACTTACGCGGGCGTGCTTTCGTTCATGCGCCGCCGCTATACGCGCGAGCTTGACGGCGTCGATGTCGCCATCTCCGGTATTCCGCTCGATCTAGCCACGACGTTCCGCTCGGGGGCACGGTTAGGACCCGCGGCGATTCGCGCCGCCAGCGTGCAGCTTGCCGAACTCAATCCCTATCCGTGGGGCTTCGATCCGTTCGACGATCTCGCCGTCGTCGATTGCGGCGATTGCTGGCTCGACGCGCACAATCCGCTCACGATCAAACCCGCGATCGTCGAGCACGCACGGACCATCTTGCGTAGTGGCGCGAAGATGCTGACGCTCGGCGGCGATCATTTCGTCACGTATCCGCTTTTGATTGCGCATGCCGAGCGATATGGCGCGCCGTTGTCTCTGATTCATTTCGATGCGCATTGCGACACCTGGCCCGACGATGAGCCCGATAGCCTCAATCACGGCACGATGTTCTACAAGGCTGTGAAAGACGGACTCATCGATCCGGCCACGTCGGTGCAAATCGGAATCCGCACTTGGAACGACGACTTCATGGGGATGCATGTGCTCGATGCGCCCTGGGTGCACGAACACGGTACCCGGGCCGCCGTCGAGCGGATCCTAGCCGTAGTGGGCGAGCGGCCCGCGTATTTGACGTTTGATATCGACTGCCTCGATCCCGCATTCGCGCCGGGCACCGGCACGCCCGTGGCGGGTGGGCTGTCGTCGGCGCAGGCGCTTGCGATCGTGCGTGCGCTCGGTCGAGCGAACATCGTCGGCGCCGACGTCGTAGAAGTTGCCCCGGCCTACGACCACGCCGAGATCACGGCGATCGCCGCGGCGCATGTCGCCTGCGATCTGTTGTGCCTTTGGCGGCAGCGCAAGGTTGGACCCGAGTCGGCTTAATCGCGAACGCGCGCGTTTGTCGATCGGGCGGCGAGGCACGTCGCGCCGGCGTACGTGACTCCCGCTAGCACGCCCACGACCGTCAAGGCCGTCGACAAATGCGTGGCCAGCACCGCGGCCGCGCCGGCGAACGCAACGCCGAGCAAGCTGCCCGCTTGGCGCAACGCATTGAGCAAGCCCGACGCGACCCCGGCCGATTCGGCCGGCACCTGTTCGAGAATGGTCGAAATCATCGGCGGCACCGAGAGCGCCGTGCCCGCACCGAAGGCGGCCATCGCCGCGACCACCCATGCCCAAGGTGCGTTCGTCTCCAATAGCGCCGTCATCGCGGGCCCGGCGAGCGTGGCCGCCCCAAGACCGATCGTCATCATGCCCGTGGCGCTCACGCGGCCTTGCAGCTTGCCGGCCAGGACGTTACCGAGCGACAAGCTCGCGGCCATCGGCAACATCGCGAGGCCCGTGTGCCGCGCGTCGAGCCCGCGTACGCCGTGCAGATACAGGCTCAGCAGGAACAGCACGGAAAAGTAGCCGATATAGACGAGCGTGCCGCTCGCGTTCATCGCGACGAACTTCGCGTTGCCGAACCAAGCGAGCGGGACCATCGGGTGCGCGGCGCGTCGTTCGACGGCGGCCAATGCCGCGGCGGATATGACGGTCACGGCTATCGCCACCCAAACCTCGGGGGAGGCTAGGCCTCGCGTGGGTAGCTCGATCGCCGTGAAACAGAGTGCCGCCAGTGCGATCGTGCTCGCAACTTGGCCTTGAAGGTCGAAGCCGCTTCGACGGACGGCCTTGCTACCCGCCTTAACGATCGCCCAAGCGCCGGCTAATGCGACGATGCCCGTCGGTACATTCACGAGAAACGCGCTGCGCCAGCCGAACCCGTCGACGAGCAGCCCGCCGGCCACGGGCCCGATTGCCGCCGCGATCGATGCGATGCCGGCCCAGGCGGCGATGGCGCGCGCACGTTCCGCCGGATCGTCGAACGTCGCGCGCACGATCGAGAGCGAGGCGGGCAGGAACAATGCCGCCCCGGTGCCTTGGGCGAAACGCGCCGCGACGAGTGTGCCGACGGACGGCGCGAGCCCGCATGCGGCGGACGCGGCGACGAACAGCGCAAGGCCGCAAAGATAGACGGATTTGGCACCGAACCGGTCGGACGCCACGCCGCCGGCAAGGATCAGCGCGGCGAAACTGAGCGTATAGGCGTCGACGATCCATGCAAGACCGGCCACGGACGCGTTCAGATGCGCGCGCATCGAGGGCAGGGCGACGTTGACGATCGTCGTGTCGAGGACCGCCATGAACATGCCGCTTGCCACGAGGACGAGCGCCATGCGCCGGCGCACGGCATCTGCGCGCTCGCGTGCCGGGTCGGGAAAGATCGGTTCTACTGCGCAGTCCGTCATGAATTCCTCCGTTTTGCGGCATCGTGCGATGCCGACTCTGACCGAAGTCTATAGACTGACGGTGCTGCGTTAAAGCGGTGAATCTGCAAGCCGATGATGCAAAAATGCATCAATAAAAATTCGATCGAAAACGCTACGAATACTCGTAAATCGCCATGACGAACTGGGACAACGCGCGCTTCTTTTTGGCTGTCGCGCGCACGGGCACATTGCGCGGCGCCGCATCGCGCTTGGGCGTGGATCAAGCGACGGTCGGCCGGCGTATCGCCGCGCTCGAAGAGGCGCTGTCGGCGCGGCTGTTTCTGCGCACCCCGGCGATGTACGTGCTGACGAGCGCCGGCGAGGCGCTGATTGCGCCGGCCGAGGCGATGGAGCAGGCCGTCCATCAGATCGAGCGGCGCATCGTCGGCATGGACGACCAGCTGTGCGGCACGATTCGGGTCGCGACGACCGACTCGCTCGGCAAACGCTTCGTCGTGCCCGCGATTGCAATGCTCCGGGCTTCGCATCCCGGCATCGAAGTGGTTTGCGTCACGTCGCCGGGCCTTGCGAACTTGACTCGGCGCGAGGCCGACGTCGCCATCCGCACGCTGCGGCCCGAATCGCCCGATTTGATCGTTCGGCGCCTGGCCCAGCTGGAATCGGGCATTTATGCCTCGCGCGCCTACCTGGCGGCGCGCGGCTCGCCCAGCGAGGGTGCGGCGTTCGAAGGGCACGATCTGCTCATGTACCAGCGCAATCTCGTGCCGTCGATGTGGGAGGCGTTGTGCGGCGAGTCCACGCATCGGGGGCGCGTGGCATTCCAAACCTCGTCCACCATGATGCTGTTCGAGGCCGCGATCGCCGGGCTCGGCGTGACCGAGCTGCCGTGCTTCCGGGCCGATCGGGAGCCCGAACTCGTGCGCGTCATGGGCAACCGGGCCGACCGCTTCGACGTTTGGCTCGTGGCGCATGCCGATTTGTACAAGACTGCCCGGATTCAGGCGTTCATCGAGGCCGTCGCGCAGGCGTTCGATCAAGCGTCGTGAATCCCGTTGCCGTGGGCAATGCGCGGTTCGCGCCGAAACTCGAGCAAAGGCTCTACTATCGCCGTTGCGCGCGACACGTTAATCTTGCGCGTCGTTACTTGGAGCGAACACAACAATGAAACAAAACAATCCGTTGTTAGCCGTAACACTGTTGTCCTGTCTGACCGCCTCGAGCGCTTCCTGGTCCGCCGATCTTCCCCCCGTCGCCCCCGTGCGTCCCGTCACCAACGTCTACTTCGGCACGCCGTTCGTGGACCCTTACCGCTACATGGAGAATCTGAAGGACCCCGAAGTTCAAGATTGGATGAAGGCGCAAAACGATTACACGCGTCGCGCGCTCGCCGCCATTCCGGCGCGCGAGGGGCTGGCTCAGCGCGTGGAGACGTTGATGGGCGGCGACTTGCGCCGCACGAGCTTTACGCGCCGCGGCCATCGGCTGTTCTATCAAACGGCCGCCGCAGGCGATAACCTGCTCAAGCTGGCCTATCGCGACGGCTGTGAACGGCGAGGAACACGTCCTCGTCGATCCGGCGAAGCTTTCGACCGACAGCACGCGCCATTTCGCGCTCGATTGGTACATGCCGTCATGGGACGGCCGCTATGTCGCCTACGGGATTTCGGAAGGGGGCTCGGAGCAAAGCGTGTTGCACGTGATCGACGTCCAGACGGGCCGCCAGCTCGCCGAGTCGATCGATCGGACAAGCTCGTGCATCGTTTCCTGGCGTAACGACAACCGCTCGTTCTTTTACCTGCGCTATCCGAAGGTCGGTCCCGACACGCCGCCGGCGCTGCAAGAGTACAACGCCGTTGCACACGTGCACGTGCTGGGGCAAAACGAGAACGGCGACGGCGATGTGGCCGTTTTCGGCCGCGGCGTCTCGCCGAAGATCGATGTGCCCGAAGGTCAAGCCGCCTATGTGATGGTCTCGCCCGATTCGCCGTACGCGGTGGCGGTGGCCAATCACAACATGGACAACAATCCGAATACGTTCTACGTGACGCGCATCGCCGATATCCATGGCGCCGACACGCCGTGGCGGAAGATCGCCAGCCCCGAGGACGGCGTCGTCGACGTGCAGCTGCATGGCGACCGCCTTTACGCGCTGACGGGTAAAGACGCCTCGCGTTTCAAGATCGTTTCGGCGCCGCTCGCGCATCCCGATCTCGCTCGGGCCCAAGTCGTCGTGCCCGAGGGCACCAACGTCATCGATTCGTTCACGCTCGGCGCCGACGGCATCTACCTGGCCGAACGCGCAGGGGCGACCTTCGAGCTGCATCGCGCCGGTTTCGACGGCAAGAACGATACGACGATCGCGCTGCCGTTCGCGGGAGCGATCCATGATCTCGCCACCGATACGAAGTTGCCCGGCGTGATGTTCGCGCTGCATAGCTGGACGAAATCGCCGCGCGAGCTCGCCTATGCGCCGGGCGCGGCCGGCGCGGCCGACACGGGCTTGATTCCGCCGTCGAAGACCGAATCGGACGACTTGCAGGCCCAAGAGAGCTTCGCCATTAGCTATGACGGTACGCGCGTTCCCGTGTCGATCATTTCGAAGAAGGACATCAAGGCCGACGGCACGCATCCGACGATCATCTACGGCTACGGCAGCTACGGCCTTTCGATGGATCCGAACTACCAACCCGCCTGGCGCGCTTGGTTCGAGCAAGGCGGCATCATGACGGTCGTGCATATGCGCGGCGGCGGCGAGTACGGCGACGCTTGGCATCGCGCCGGTCAAAAGCAGTGGAAGATCAACACGATGTTCGACTTCCTCGCGGGCGCGCATTACATGATCGACCACGGCTACACCCAGCGCCAATACCTCGTGGCCAACGGCCGCAGCGCAGGCGGGATCGTAATGGGCGGCGCCTTGACGATCGATCCGGGCTTGTTCCGGGTCGTGCTCGACGATGTTGGCGTGTCCGACACGCTGCGCTTCGAGACGGAACCGAACGGCCCGCCGAACGTGCCCGAAATGGGCTCGACGGCGACGGAAGCCGGTTTCCACGGCGTGTACTCGATGAGCGCCTACGCGCACATTCATGACGGCACGCCGTATCCGGCCGTCATGTTCACGACGGGGGCGAACGATCCGCGCGTGTCGCCGTGGCACATGCTCAAAATGACGGCGCGCGTGCAAGCGGCTACGTCGAGCGGTCGCCCGGTGCTGTTGCGTGTCGACTACGACGCGGGGCACGGCATCGGCTCGAGCGTGAAGCAAACGGCCGACCGTTTTGCGGACGAATGGGCGTTTGCGCTTTGGCAGACCGGCGCTAGCGCCTTCCAGCCGAAGTCGCACTAAGCCGCTTTGTCCGCCTTCGGATGTTTCCGGGGCGGACAAGCGCCGCGCAGCCTCTACGCCTCGTCGGGCGCCGAGGAGAGGATCAAGCCGCCTCGATGAAGGCGTGCGCGGCGCGCGCCTTCTCCGATGCACGCAGCGCGCTCAGCGCCTGTTTTTCGATACGGCGGACACGCTCGCGCGTTAAGCCGGTGCGCTGCGCGATTTCATCGTACGTGCGTGGCTGGTCGTCGCCGATCCCGAAGCGCTGGCGCAGTACGTCGGCCTGCGCCGGCGGCATCGTCTGTAGCAGCGCAGCGACGCAAGCGTTCAGGCGGCTGCCCGCAAGCGCTTCGAACGGATCGACGCCGGTTTCATCCTCGATCGCATCGACCAGCGACACCTCGCCCTCCGCCACCGGGGCGTCAAGCGACATCGGTTCGCCCGGCAACGCCAGCAATGCGCGTAGCTTGTCTTGCGCAAGCCCCGTGAGTTTGGCCAGTTCGTCGAGGCTGGGCTTGGTGCCCGTCCGCTGACGCAGTTGATGCGCGGCGCGCCAGACGCGGCTCGCCTCGTCGCCCACATGAACGGGCACGCGTATCGTGCGCGCCCGATCGGCGACGGCTCGCGAGACGGCTTGACGGATCCACCAGGTCGCATACGTCGAAAACTTCCACCCGCGTCGATACTCGAATTTCTCGACGGCACGCATCAGCCCCAGGCTTCCTTCCTGGACGAGGTCCGCCAAATCGAGCCCGCGGTGTTGATAGCGCTTGGCGATCGACAGCACGAGCCGCAAGTTGGCTTCCACCATACGGGCGGTCGCGCGCGCGACACGGGCCTCGGCGGCGGCCGCTTCGCGCCGCCGCGCCGGGTCGTTAAGCGCGGTACCGGCCGCATTGCTCAGAATTTCACGCCCGGCTTCGATTTCGATTGCCAGCGCAACTTCGTCCTCTCGCGTCAACAGCGGCACCGAATGCATGCGCCGCGTGAAGATGGTCAGCGGGTCCGTCGAGACGCGTGCACCCGCCGCGGCATCTTCGAGGACCGCGCTCGCGTGTTGGATGCTATCGCTGTCCACATATGCGGCGGTGTCCTCGATCTCGAAGCCGTTTTCGAGCGGCCGCTCCTCGAGTACGGCGATGCCGACCTCCGATAATGCGACGAGCAGGCGCTCGACGAGATCGGGGTCGTCGGGAAGCGCATCGGCCAGGTCCGCTTCGGTCAAGTAGCCTTGGCGACGGGCGAGCTCGAGTAGCTGGGCTAGCGTGTCGGAATCGACGGATGGCTCGGCGAGCGTCGCGCTCCGACGCAGAAAGGGCGCGTCGAATGACGCATTCGTATGCAGATTCATATGATCGACGGGCACGACCCGCTCAAGCAAGGAGACGACGAACCGCAGGCTGCATGCCGCAACCGGTTAGGATCCCTAACGAAAGCGAGGCGCGAACGCGGACGCCCGCGATGCCGCTGCTCTCGTACGGAACCGCATGTGGGGGCGAGCGGCGCAACTTCAATCGGGCGAGCGTGGCCCGCCCATGCCGACCGCCCCGGGGCGGATTGTCGCGCTAGGCGGTGCGGCGAATGTCCACATCGTCGCTGTGGCCGTTCGGTACGGCCGTCGGCCTGCCGAACCAAGGGACTTCGCTTTGCAGCGACGCCGCGTAGGCGGACCAGCCCTGCGGGTTGCCGGGAAACAAGTGCTCGCGCACAGGCGCGGACAGCGCCGCATGATCGAGCGGCGTTTCCAGCAGCAGTTGCGGCCATAGACAGAACGCCCGGAGCGCGGCGGCCGCGAATTCGGGCACGGTCATGCGTTCGTAGGCATATTCGAGTAACGGGACGTCGGCCAATAGCGGCTGAATGTCCATCAACTCGCCCAGCGTCTGCTCGGCGCCCTCATGCTCCATCAGCAGGCTCGTCGTCTGTAGAACGCCGCCCAAGTGCAACAGCAAGGCTCGGCGTTCGTGGTTCTCGTCCATACGATGCTCCTTGCCGCATCGATGCGGCCCTCGATTTTGGTACGCGCCTCGGTGCCACGGGCTCACGGGACGATGATAGTCATCGTAGGCACGCGCGGCGAAACGGCTGTTGATCGGCATCAAGCCGGGCGAATCGCCGCAGAGCGTGCGCTTGCTTGACGACGATCAAGGGGCGCGAGCGCCGCCGCGGCACGATGGACGACATCGCTTTGCATGCCTAGCTCGCTGCCATGACCCAATCATTGCGCGTTACACCCGATTGCCTGCGCCGCACGTGCGATCCGAAGCAATTCGACTTCGGCACGACCGCAGAGTTGCCGGAATTGGACGAAATCGTCGGACAAGACCGGGCGCTCGAGGCGATCCGGGTGGGCGTCGGTATCGGACACGACGGCTACAACCTATTCGTTCTCGGTCCCACGGGCGCCGGCAAGCGGACCTTGCTCGAGCGTATCATCGGCGACCGCGCGAAAGCCGAGCCTGCACCCGACGGCTGGTGCTACGTGAACGATTTCGAGCAGCCGCACAAACCGCATGCGTTGCGTTTGCCGCCGGGCCGCGCCACGACGTTGCACCGAGAGATGGACCAGCTCGTCGAGGAATTGAAAGTCGTGATTCCGGCGACGTTCGAAAGCGAATCGTATCGTGCGCGCGCCGAGCGGATCGACGCGGAGTTCAACGAACGGCACGAACACGCGTTCGCCGAGCTCGGCGACGAAGCGCAGCGGCACAACGTGGCATTGATCCGTACGTCGATGGGCTTTTCGCTCGCGCCGATGCATGGCGGCGATACGCTGAACGAGGAGCAATACGAAGCCTTGCCGGAGAGCGAGCGGGCGGCCATCGAGGCGAGTATCGGCGGGCTCAAGGAGCAACTCGAGAAGTTGCTGCGGCTCGTGCCGGTTTGGCATAAGGAGCGCCGCGAGCGGATCCGCGCGTTGAATCGCGATCTGGCGCTGGCCGCGGTGTCGCACCTCGTCGACGACGTCAAACGCGGCTTCGTCGATCTACCGCGCGTGCAGAACTACTTGGACGCGGTGCAGCTCGACGTGCTCGACAACGTCGATGCGTTTCGCAAGACGCCCGAAGGCGACATGACGGCGGGCGAATCGCTCTTCGCGCGCTATCGCGTAAACGTCCTGCTCGATCAAGACGCGGCGATGGGCGCACCGGTGGTCTTTCAAGACTTTCCGTCTTATCAAAACCTGATCGGCCGAGTCGAGCATCGCGCGATGTTCGGGACGCTCGTCACCGATTTCACCTTGATCAAGCCGGGCGATTTGCACCGCGCGAACGGCGGCTATCTGTTGCTCGAAATGGACAAGGTGTTGCGCCAGCCGTTCGCATGGGACGCGCTCAAGCGAGCGCTGTTCAAACGGGAGGTCCGCATCGAATCGCTGGCCGAGATGTTTAGCATGGTCAGCACGGTATCGCTCGAACCCGAGCCGATCGCGCTCGACGTCAAGGTCGTGCTCTTCGGAGATCGTTGGCTCTATTACTTGTTGTACGAACTCGATCCGGACTTTGCCCAGTTGTTCAAGGTTCCCGCCGACTTCGAGGACGATATTCCGCGCGACGGCGACAATCAAGTGCGCTATGCGCGGTTGCTCGCATCGGTCGCGCGCTCGCACGGGCTTCTGCCGCTCGATCGCGAAGCGGTCATGCGTGTCATCGAACAGCAGGCGCGCAGCGCCGGCGACGCCGAAAAGCTCTCGTTGCATATGCGAACGCTTGCCGATTTGCTGCGCGAGGCCGATTTCCATGCTCGCGAGCGCAAGGCTGCGGCCGTCGAGCGTCAGGATGTGGTGCGAGCAATCGCCGCCCAACTCGCGCGCCACGACCGTATTCGCGAGCGTTTGCGCGAGGCGATGCTGCGCGGCACGCTCTTGATCGATACCGAGGGCGCTCGCGCGGGACAAGTCAACGGTTTGTGGGTGACGCAGTTCGGCGGCGCGGCATTCGGCCAGCCGGCACGGATCACGGCGCGCACGCATCTAGGCGAAGGCGAAGTCGTCGATATTCAGCGCGAGGCCAAGCTTGGCGGCAATATCCATTCGAAAGCGGTCATGACGCTCGCGGCTTACCTCACGGCGCGGTATTCGAGCGGTCAACCGCCATGCGTCTCGGCGAGCCTAACGTTCGAGCAAACCTACGGCGAGGTGGAAGGAGATAGCGCGTCGGTCGCCGAGTTGTGCGCGCTGCTGTCGTCGCTCGGCGAGGTGCCGATCAAGCAATCGCTCGCGGTGACCGGATCGATCAACCAGTACGGCGAAGTGCAGGCGATCGGCGGCGTCAACGAGAAGATCGAGGGCTTTTTCGATCTGTGCGTGGCACGGGGCCTGACGGGCGAGCAGGGGGTCGTCATTCCGCGCGCGAACGTCAAGCATTTGATGTTGCGCGAAGACGTCGTCGAAGCCTCGGCGGCGGGGCGGTTTCACGTTTATGCCGTCACGTCGGTGGACGAAGCGATCGAATTGCTAACGGGCGTGCCGGCCGGCCAGGCCGACGCGCAAGGCGCATTCACGCCCGATACCGTCAACGCACGCGTGTGTGCGAAGCTCGCGAACTACGCTGCGGCCCGTCGCGCGTTCGCGCAACCGATCCGCGCGACGATGCTGCGCCACAAGTGGCACGCGGCCGCAAACAGCTACGCGCGCGCAAGCGCGAAGACCAAGAAGGGAGAGCGAAATGAATGAGCCTGCCGCCTATATCGCGTACCAACCGCTTGGACATGGCCTCGTGTGCGCGGTGATGGTGCTGGTCGACGGGAGCGACGTCTACGGCTGGTATGCGGGCCCATTGCGCGGGCAGTACGTCTCGGCGTTCTTCATGCTCGAGCATTACTACTCGATTCATGAGACGGCCTTTTATCACAGCGTCGGCGACGACGTATACGACGATTGGGTACTCGCTTATCCGCCGAAGGATATCGGGCTCGGCCCACGCTCGCCGCTGCCCCAGGGCGTGGGACACGAGCTCGAGCGCGCTCAAGCGGCCTTCGTCGCGGAATGGCTCGTGTTCAGCGAGGATGAGGCGCACGCGGCCGATGTCGAGTGGTATCGCGCGCGCAGCCTTCCGCTCGAGCATGTCGGCATTCGTTGCGACAAACTGCCGAAATTCACCGAGACGCCGCTCGAGTGGACCTATGCATCGCCCGCGCTCGACCTCAACATTATCGAATGCTTACGCAAGCGCTGGCCGCTCGATTTCGCACTGGCGGCTTGATCGCGCGTCCGGCGATTTTTCTTGGATCCCGGTTCATCGGGCGATATATCGAGGATTATTTTTTTGATTGTATTGGCTTTTGCTCATAGGATAGCGGGCGTATTCATCCAAACGATCCACTATCCAGGGCTGCGCCATGCACATCGCCATCGTTTCTTTCGACGGATTCAACGAACTCGATTCCCTTATCGCGTTCGGTATTCTCCATCGCATCAAGAAGCCGCAATGGCGCGTGTCGTTGTGCGGGCCGGGTCCGGAAGTGACGTCGATGAACGGACTCGTCGTTCGCGTCCAGTCGCGGCTCGAGGAGGCGAGTGACGCCGATGCCGTACTGGTGGGCAGCGGCTCGAAAACGCTGGAGATCGTGGCCGATGCGCAGACGATGTCGCGACTTGCGCTCGATCCGTCGCGACAATTGATTGCGGCGCAGTGCTCGGGGGCATTGATTCTGGCGAAGCTCGGCTTGCTCGGCGGCGTTCCCGCCTGTACAGATCTGACCACCAAACCTTGGGTGCAAGAAGCCGGCGTCGAAGTGCTCGATCAGCCGTTCTTCGCGCAGGGCAACGTCGCGACGGCGGGCGGGTGCCTGGCTTCGCCGTATCTGGCGGCGTGGATCATCGCCCGCACGGAAGGCGTGCAAGCCGCTAAAGAGGCGTTGCACTACGTAGCGCCGGTCGGCGAGAAGGCCGCTTACGTGGACAATGCGTTCAAGCACCTTTCGCCCTATCTACCTCAATGAAGCTTGCGCGGTAAGCTGTCCCGCATTATTTAAATTTCCCCTCGCTGGGCCCCGCCCAGTTGACCTGCATCAACGTCGGTCATCGACGCGACGTATCGCTCGCCGACACGTTGTCGCACGAAATATCACTCTTTGATGTAGTTGATCGGCATCAATCCGACGGATGGGCGGACCGGTTAGTTTGTGAATCGTCGGCGCATATGCGTCCGACGCAAACGTCGAGTGCTTTGCACTGACGTTCACAATGAACC
>NZ_JBFLUK010000003.1:0-20457 GCF_050470685.1 Trinickia sp. NRRL B-1857
GCATCGAGCCGGGTGAAATCGAGGCAGTGTTGCGCGCGCAGCCCGGCATCGACGATGCCGTCGTGATCGTGCGCGAGGAACAACTGATCGGCTATGTCGTACGTGCGGCATCGACTCGGCTCGACCGAGACGATGTCTTCGCAAGGCTGCAAGCGCATTTGCCCGCCTACATGGTCCCCGCGCATTTGATCGAACTCGACGCGCTTCCGCTTACGCCGAACGGCAAATGCGATCGGGCGGCTTTGCCGTCGCCGGCCACCGAGGCCGAATTCGCCGCGCCGGCCAGCGAGACCGAGAGGGTGCTGGCCGAGATTTGGGCGCAAGTGCTGCGCCTAGACCGAATCGGCCGACACGACGACTTCTTCTTGCTGGGCGGACATTCGCTGCTCGCAGCGGCCGCGCATGCAAGGACGAATCGCCGGTGGTCGTTGGCCTTGCCGCTGCGTGCGCTGTTCGAGGCCCGCACGCTCGAACGGTGCGCGGCTTTGATCGACGCCGAGTTGTCCGCGCGCGAACGGCAAGGGCAAGGCGATGCGTACGCAACGATCGGCGCATTGCTCGACGAACTCGAAGCGAGTTGAGGCGAGGGTATTCGATGACGAATTCACTATCAAACAATACGCCGCCGCTTCGGCCAATGCCTTCCGAGGCCGAGCTGTCCTCACTCGCGCAGCGATTCGCTCGGCTGCCGACCGAACAGCGCGCACGCTTCGTCGGCAAGTTGCGCGATGCGGGCATCGACTTTCGCTTGCTGCCGATCCCGGCCGGCGTGGTGCCGGCTGTCTCGCGCGCGTCGTATGCGCAGACGCGAATTTGGCTGCATGCGCGCTTGATCGACGAGCCGGCGGCCTATCACATCGCCTTGCGTCTGCAACTGGACGGAGAACTTGATCGTGGCGCATTGCAGCGTGCATTCGATGCGTTGATCGCACGCCATGAGGCGTTGCGCACACGCTTTGTGGAGTCGCCCGGCGGCGGGCTAGAGCAGCATGTCGTGGAATGCGCCCTGTGTCCGTGGCACATGAGCGACGTGAGCGGTCAGCGTGCGGAGTATGCCGCGCGCGCTGCGGCTGACATCGCTCGCGCGGAAGAGGCCGAACCTTTCGATCTCGCGCGCGGCCCGTTGCTTCGCGCACACTTGATCGCCCTTTCGCCGAACTTGCATTGGCTCGTGGTGACGATCCATCACATCGCGGCCGACGGCTGGTCGGTCGATATCGTGCTTAGCGAGTTGTCGTCGCTCTACGCGGCATTGCTCGCGTCGAACGGCGATGCGTCCGTATCGTCTTTGCTGCCTGCGCTACCGATTTCGTACGCGGACTACGCGCAATGGCAAAGGCAGTGGCTCGAAGCGGGCGAGAGCGAACGTCAGTTGGCGTTTTGGCGGCAGTGCCTGGATCCGGCGGCCGGCGCGCTTTCGCTGCCCGGTTCTCGTCCGCGGCCGATGCAGCGCGACGCGCAAGGCGCGCGCCACCACTTCGTGCTCGACGCCACCTTGGGGCAACGTGTGCGTGCGTTAGCCCAAGCTCGACGAGCGACGCCCTTCGCGGTCTTGCTCGCCGCATTGCAGGCGCTGATCGCCCGAGCGTGCGGTGAGCGGCGCATCCAGATCGGTGTGCCCGCGGCGAATCGGGCCCGCGCGGAAACGGTCGGCCTGGTCGGCTGTTTCGTCAATACGGTGGTCGTGCCGGTGGATGTGGTGCCGCGGGGCCGATTCGATGTGCTCGTCGATCAGGTTCAGCGCGCACTCGTCGATGCGCAGTCGTATGAAGAGGTGCCGCTCGATCAGGTTATCGAGGCGTTGGGCGCAACTCGTCATGCGAGCCACCATCCGTTGTTTCAAATGATGGCGACCTACGGCGCGGCGCAGCCGCTGCCTCGGTTCGGACGCGCGCGTGCAATGTCGCTGCCCACCGACCTGTGCTACGCGAAGTTCGACTTGGCGATGGGTTTCGAGGCTCGCGAGGACGACGCCTTCGATGCGGCCTTCGTCTATGCGGTAGACCTTTTCGATGCGCGAACGATCGAGCGCTTCGCCAGCCGGTATACGCATTGGTTGACGAATGCGCTTGCGGCACCCGAGACCGCGATCGGCGATCTCGAATGGCTGACGGACGAAGACCGGCGCGAAATCGATGGATGTAACGGCGCTGCGGCACCCATCTCGGAGCAAGTCGCGGTGCAAGCGTCGGCGTTCGTGCCGATTCACGCTCGGCTCGCCGCGCTCGCAAAAGCCGAGCCGCAGGCGTGGGCCCTCGCCGATTCCTCGGTGAGGTTGACGCGCGCCGCGCTCGAATCGCGGGCCAACGCGCTTGCCCGGCAATTGATGCGAGCCGGCGTAGGCCCCGAAGTGCGCGTGGGTATCGCGCTGGGGCGCTCGGTCGAGCTGATCGTGGCTTTGCTTGCGATTTTGAAGGCGGGCGCGGCGTTCGTTCCACTCGATCCTTCGCATCCGATCGACCGCACCGCGCATATCGTCGACGACGCGCGAATCGATTTTGTCGTGACGCAGACCGAGCACGCGGCCAAGTTGCCGTTGCGCCCGCGGATGCGCTTATGGTTGCTCGACGATATGGCGCAGTGCGACGTATCGATGGACGACGAGGTTGTCGTGAACGCCATACCGCATCCGCGGCAAGCGGCGTATTTGATTTACACATCGGGCTCGACGGGCACGCCCAAGGGGGTGGTCGTCGAACACGGGGCGATCGCCATGCACTGCGAGGCGATTGCCGCTCGTTACGGGATGCGCGACGGCGATCGCGTGCTGCACGTCGCGTCGATCAATTTCGATGGCGCACACGAATGTTGGATGGCGCCGCTTGCCGCGGGCGCTCAGGTGCGTCTTAGCGACGATGCACTGTGGTCGCCGCAGCAGACGCTTTCGACGATTGCGCGCGAATCGATCACGGTCGCCGCGTTCACCCCGGGCTATGCGTTGCAACTCGCGCAATGGGCAGCGCGTCATGGTGCCCCGGCTTCGTTGCGGTCGCTGACCGTCGGCGGCGAGGCCACGTCGCTCGAAGCCTGCGCGACGTTACGCGCAGCGTTCCCGCGCGTGCGTATCGTCAACGGTTATGGCCCGACGGAAACGGTGGTCACGCCGCTCCTGTGGATGATCGACAGCGGCGACGAGGCGCCGGTCACCGAGGGGTCGGCTTATCTGCCGGTCGGCACGCCCGTCGGTGCACGCACGGCGCACGTGCTCGATGCCGGCATGGGCCTATTGCCGATCGGGGCGGTCGGCGAACTCTATCTCGGCGGCTTCGGCGTTGCCCGCGGTTATCACGCCCGCGCGGCGCTAACCGCAGAGCGCTTCGTGCCCGATCCGTTCGGCGAGCCGGGGACGCGTTTGTATCGGACGGGCGACCTCGTGCGTCGCCGCGCCGACGGCGTGTTCGAGTTCATCGGCCGCATCGATCATCAGGTCAAGCTGCGCGGTTTGCGCATCGAACTCGGCGAGATCGAGTCGCGGTTGATCGCTCATCCGAGCGTGCGCGATGCGATTGCGCTTGTCCGCGGTACTGCGGGCGACGCTCAGCTCTTGGCGTATGTCGAGCCGCTCGGTGCCGCATCGCTGGTGGACGGCGACATGCTATGCGCTTACCTGCGGGGCGTCGTGCCCGATTACATGGTGCCGTCGCGCGTGCTTGTCTTGGGGCGGCTGCCGCGCACGCCCAACGGCAAGATCGATCGGGCCGCGCTGCCGGCGCCCGAGGCGCGCGAGCGACGCTTCGAGGCGCCGGCGCCCGGTATCGAAACGGCGCTCGCTCAGATCTGGTGCGAGGTGCTCGGTACTCATCGCATCGGTCGAGACGACGAATTCTTCGCCGTCGGCGGCCATTCGCTGAAAGCGGTTGCAGTCGCGGCGCGCGTGGCCGAGCGGCTCGGCAAGGACGTGCCCGTGCGGGCGCTGTTCGAGGCGCCGACGCTTACCGCATACGCGCTGCGGGTGAAGGCGGCGGCGTCGCGCGTGGCTAGCGAGCGAGGCGTCGAATCGGACTCTTCTACGGCGCATGCGGTTCGACAGCCGGAGCAGGACGGACGCCTCTCCCATGCGCAGTCCGCGCTTTGGTTCCTATGGCGTGCCGCGCCCACGACGGCCTCGCATCACATCGCGGTGGCGATGAGGCTAGCCGGGCCGTTCGATGTTTCGGCATTGCAACAGACGCTCGAAACGACTGCTCGACGATTTTTGGCTTTGCGCACGGGCATTGTCGATGCAGCGCATCCGCGGCTCGTCGTGGCGGCGTCGGCGTCCGTCGAGTTCGTCTTCGACGATCTACGCGGGCAGGGTCACGAACAAGACCGAGTGGCGTACGCACGGCGTTGGACGGATGAAGATGCATTGCGTCCCTTCGCAATGAACGGGGCACCGCTGTGGCGGGCACGCTTGATCTGTCTCGACGATGACGACCATGTTTTGTCGCTGGTCGTTCATCACGTTTGCGCCGACGGTCAGTCGATCGCACTGTGGCTCGACGCGTTGCGAGAAGCCTATTGCGTCGGTATCGAGGGGGCAGCGATCGCACGCACGGTACCGGATGCGGGTCCGGTCGCCGGCCTAACGAGCACCGCGCCCGATACGGGCGAATCCACGGAACGCGACATAGCCTATTGGCGCGGGCAGTTGCTCGACGCCGCGCCGTTGCGGCTACCGCAGCCGACACAGCCCGTATCAGTCGAATCGATGGGGGGCTGGGCCGCGACGCGTATCGCCTTCGCATTCGATCGCGCGGTCGTGGATCGCGCAAGGGCGTGCGCGCAAGCCGCCAAAGCGACGTTGCCGATGCTCATGCATGCGGCGCTGAACATCGCGTTGGCACGCGAGCTAGCCGTGCTCGATCAGCCCGTGGGCGTGCTCGCGTCGAATCGAGACGCCGGCAATAGAGACGAGATGGGCCTGTTCGTCGAAACGTTGATCGTGCGCACTCGGATGCGCGAGGACGCGACGCTGCGCGATGTCGTGGCGGCGGTGCGCGACGCGACGCTCTCGGCCTACGAACATATGGCGACGCCGCTCACGACGGTGCTGGGTGCGATGCGCGAGGAGGGCGGCGACGGCCATCCGCTGCTGGCGGCGCTTTTCAACTACGTCCGAGCCGAGGCCGAGCCGATGCAATGGGGCGCCGTTCGAGCGGCACCGTTCAACGACATACGCCGCCGCATGCTCTTCGAACTCGAGCTCGATATTGCCGAAGACACCCAAGGAAATTTGCGCGGTGCATTGTCGTTTGCTCACGAGCGAGTCGATGCGGTTTTTGCACGGCGTCTCGCAAAGGTTTACACGGTCGCCGTCGAGCAACTGGCCGACCAACCGGCGGCGCGTGTGACGAAGGCGATTCTCGCCGCTTCGACGGTGGGCTCGGCACACATGGAACAGCAATGAATAAGAAAGATCGGTTGTCCGAAGCGAACCTATCGATCGTGTTTTCGGGGATGGAAGGCACGCCTGAACTCGCCGTCTCATGGGCCGGCGAGACGCTTACCGTGAATCGAACCGTCGCTACGGGAAGCGAGAGATCGGCGGAAGCGACTGTGTTGAACGCGCGGTGGCAACCGCAAGGCGGACTTGCCCAACTGACTTGGGCTGACGCGGCGGACCATGCGATACAGCATCCGGCGCTGTTGGCCGCATTAGCGGGGGCATTCGCGGCCGATCGTGCGTGCCGCGCAGTGCGCCTCGACACAGAGCGCTTAAGCCCTCGCGCACTCGATGCGTTGCGCCGTTGCGGCGTATTGACCTCGGATGGGCTATGTCTACGCGAGACATGGTCGCAGCAGCCCGACCTATGGCTGACCCAGGCCGCTCAGCTACCGCCGACGGCGCTCAGCTACGAGATGACCGGCGGCGTTCGCCATCCGCGCCGCGCGCCTTACCGCGACGGCATCGTCTATACCCGCGAGCTTCCCGCATTCGGCCACCGTTTCACGCTGCGAACCGCCTCGATCGAGTCCGATCTGGCCTTGCTCCACGGCTGGCTGAACGAGCCTCGCGTGAATCTGTTCTGGGGAGAGGCGGGCGAACTGGATGCGCACCGTGCTTACCTCGAACGTCAATTGGCGTCGCCCCATGTGCATCCGTTGATCGGCGCTTTCGACGACGAGCCGTTCGGCTATTTCGAGGCGTATTGGGCCAAGGAGGATCGGATCTCGCCCTTCGCCGAGCCCGGCGAACACGATCGCGGCTTGCACATGCTCGTCGGTGAAACGCGTTGGCGCGGGGCGCGGTGCGTAGCCGCGTGGCTGCCGTCGCTCGTGCATTACCTGTTTCTCGACGATCCGCGTACGCAAGCGGTGGTCTGCGAGCCGCGCCACGACAACGTTCGCATGATCGCTTATCTGCGCGAGCACGGCTTCGCCGCAGTGCGGCCGTTCGATTTTCCGCATAAGCGCGCGCTATTAATGCGCACCCTCCGCGAGTCCTTCTTCGATGCGCGGCCCATCTGACGGAAAAACATCTTGACTAGGAGAACTGTCATGACCAAACGAGACGAGGCGTACGACCTCATCGGCGTCGGCTTCGGTCCATCCAATCTCGCCTTGGCCGTGCGCTTGGCGCAAGAAGAGAGGGCAACGCCGTTGCGAACGACGTTCCTCGAACGTCAGCCCGAGTTCGGCTGGCATCGCGGCATGCTGCTCGACGATAGCCGCATGCAGATTTCGTTTCTAAAAGATCTTGCGATGCTGCGCGATCCGACGAGCCGTTTCACGTTCGTGAACTACCTGTTCGAGCAGGGACGCTTGCAGGACTTCGTCAACTTGAAGCAGTTCTATCCGACGCGCGTCGAATTCGAAGACTATCTGCGCTGGGTGGCACGCGGCTTCGATCATCTGGTCGGCTACGGAGAGAACGTCACGTCGATCGAACCCATCCTCGATCCTGTCGATCGTCGTGTCGTCACGCACTTGCGCGTGCATTCGACCGATGCATCGGGGCAAGCGCGGGCCCGCAACGCGCATGCGCTGTCGATCGGGATCGGCGGAGCGCCGGCGGTGCCTGCGCCGTTCGCCTCGCTCGCGTCGCGGCGCGATCCGGCGCTCGTGCATTCGTCGGCTTACCTGTCCTCGATCGGCCGCTTGGTGGGCGACGGGGCCGTGCGCAAACGGGTGGCCGTGATCGGCGGCGGTCAGAGTGCCGCCGAGGTATTCGTCGATTTGACGCGCCGTTTCCCTCACGTGGACGCCACATTGATCATGCGCGCGCCCGCGCTGCGGCCCGCCGACGATAGTCCGTTCGTCAACGAGATCTTCAATCCGTCCTTTACCGACATCGTCTACGCGCAACCGCGCGACGCCCGACGCGCGACGCTCGATGCGTTCAGGAGTACGAACTATTCGGTCGTGGATCGCCCGCTGATCGAATCGATCTATGAACTCTTCTATATGCAGCGCGTACGTGGGGACGCGCGCCACCGATTGATCGCCAATGCATCGATCGACTCGGCGCGACGCATCGATTCGAGCGCAAGCGCGGGCGGCGAAATCGAGTTGCTCCTGCGCAGCGCAGTAGATGCCGAGCGATCGGTCGAACGCTTCGATGCCGTCGTGCTGGCTACGGGTTATCGACGCGACGGTCATTGGGCGCTCTTGGAAGGACTGGCCGATGCGCTCGGCGCTTCGCCTGCAAGCTGCGACGTGACGCGCGAGTACCGCTTGCAAACGGGCGAGCACTTCCAGCCGCGCATTTACTTGCAAGGGTGTTGCGAGGATACGCACGGGCTCAGCGACACGCTGCTGTCGGTCCTCGCCTGCCGGGCGGACGAGATCGCCGGTTCGCTGTTGCAAGCGACGGCCGGGTACCGAACGACGAAAGACATTCGCGCGCAAGCGCGCAACGGGGTGAGCGACAGCCGCGAGGCCTTCGCTCTGTAATCGACCGTCGTTGCGGCGGGAGCGCTGCGCGGCACCAACTAGTGAAAAGAACGGAGTCATCGATGGAGTGGTTTGACGGCAAGGAACGGCGAGCGATTGCTGTGGCCGCGAGTGCCGCATTGTGGGCGGGGGCGCAAAGTTACGCGCATGCGCAATCCGCGCAAGGACAAGACGAGCGAGCGGGCGGCGTGAGCGTCCAAACGGCGCCGGGGACATCGGCCCAGCCGAATCAGTTGAACGGGGCGAACAATGCGGGCCCCGTCACGAAGGGCGGTACATTGCCGGCCGTGCGCGTGCGTGGTTCGAGCGCGCAAGATAGCGTGCGCGGCTTCGTCGCTCGTCGTACGAGCACGGCGACGAGAACCGACACGCCGCTCGAGGAGATTCCGCAAACGGTGAACGTGGTGACCTCGGCCCAAATCGAGGCGCAAGGCGCGCGCTCGATCAACGAGGCATTGCGGTATGTTCCGGGCTTTTCGTCTTACGGCGCGAGTACGCGTTCGGACTGGTACACGGCGCTGCGCGGCTTTACACCGAACGTCTACGTAGACGGCTTGCCCGTGCCGAGCACGATGAACCTCGCCGCTTGGCGCGTCGATCCGTATCAAATCGATACCGTGACCGTCCTGCGCGGTCCGACGTCGGTCCTCTACGGCCAAGGCGATCCGGGTTCGCTCGTCGACGTGCAAACGAAAAAGCCCACTAGCGAGCCGATCCACGAGATCGAGGTCCAAGTGGGCAACGACGCGCGCAAACAAATCGGCCTCGATCTCGGCGGCAAACTCAATCGCGATGGAACGCTGACGTATCGGTTCGTCGGCGTGGGGCGCGACGGCAATATGCCGACCGGGCCTAACGCAGACCAGCGTTTGATGCTCGCGCCGTCGGTGCAATGGCGGCCCGATGCCGATACCTCGCTGACGCTTTCGGCCACCTACCTGCACGACAGCACCGATGTATCCGACAACTTCTTGCCGGCCGTCGGCACGATTTTGAACAATCCGAACGGCGCGATTTCGCGCGATCTCTACACGGGCGATCCGTCGTTCTCGCGATACGACAAGCGGCAATGGTCGGTCGGCTATGCCTTCGAGAAGCGGTTGAACGACGTCTGGACGCTGCGCCAAAACGCGCGCTATGCGCATTTGTCGCTAAACAACGAGACCGTGTACGGCGGCGGGCTCGACACGTCCGATCCGACGCAGGCGACGCTGACGCGTTATGCGGGGTTGTTCCAGCCCAACTACACGCGGTTCGATCTCGTGAACGAGGCGCAGGCGCAGTTCCGGACGGGATCGATCGCGCACACGGTGCTATTCGGATTCTCGTATAGCCGGCAGTTGTCGACCGACAGCGAGCAGGCAGCGTTGGCGCCGAGCTTGAACATGTACAACCCGGTGTATACGCCGGTGTCGTCGGCGATTTTCTCGGGGCCCACCTCGTTCGGGCCCACCGACGTGCGCAGCACGCTCGATAGCTTCGGCCTGTACGCCCAAGACCAGATCAAATTGACGCCGCGCGTGGTCGTGACGATCGGCGGGCGCGAGGACATCAGCCGTACCCGTACCGACAACGTCGTCGCCGGCACCGAGCAAAGCCAACGCAACACGGCGTTCTCGGGCCGCGTGGGCTTCGTCTTCCTCGGCGATTACGGCCTTTCTCCCTACGTGAGCTACGCGACATCGTTCAACCCGACCATCGGCGTGACGGCGGGTGGGACGCCGTTCGCGCCGACGCGCGGCAAGCAGATCGAAGCGGGGTTGCGCTGGAAGCCTACGGCGAAAAACTTGATGTTGACGGCGGCCGTCTATCAGATCGACCAGACCAACGTGCTCACGCCCGATCCGAACGATCCGACGCACGTGAACAGCGTGCAGACGGGCCGCGTGCGCTCGCGCGGCATCGAGTTCAGCGCCGTGGGCAATGTGACGCGCGATCTGACCGTGGCGGCGGCCTATGCCTATCAGGACGTCAAGAACGTCGAGGCGAACGATGTTTCGTTGGACAAATGGCCCGTCGCGATCCCGCTGCCGCGCGAAACGGCTTCGGTGTGGGGCGACTGGACTTGGCACACCGGGCCGCTCTCCGGCTTGGGACTGGGTGCCGGCGTGCGCTACACGAGCGGGGCCGCGGGCGGTGCCGACAACGCTTTGCAGGTGCCGGCGTACACGCTATTCGACGCGGCTATCCATTACGACGTACGCAATTGGCGCTTCGCGGTCAATGCGACGAATCTTTTCAACCGGCGCTATGTGACGGGGTGCCAGAGCGATGCCGCCTGCTTTTACGGCAACGGCCGTACCGTTATCGCTACGGCGCGCTACGACTGGTAACGAGGAGAGGAATTTCGATGAACGAGCCGGCAGCTATGCATGACACCGTCCACGCGAGCGCGATCCGCTTACCGTACCCGCCGTGCGACGATCCGGCCGCTTTGCTGCCGAGCTTGGCCGAGTGGTTCGGCGCCGAGCGAGATCGCAAAACGGCAACGATCGCTTTGCGGTGCGAGGATGCAGCAACGCATGGGGCAACGGATGCGGAAAAGCGGCTTGCGTCGTTTGCGATGCGGGCCGTACGTGCCGGAGTGGCCGACCGTGTTACGCGCGATGGTGACACGCTGCTCGTTTCGACTTCGCGTGCGACGTTCTGGCAACATCCGTCGCCGTGGCTGACGGCGCCGTCCTCGGGCGGTGCGGCGCTCCGCTACGTGACGCAGGGCGGGCGCCGCTACCCGTCGCGACCGCCCAAGCCGACGGGGACCGTCTATCGGCGCTACCTGCCGGCACTCGCCTCGACGTTTTCATTGCGCACAGTGGACGTGAGCGAAGATACCGAGCGGTTTCATAGGTGGATGAACTCGGAGCGCGTCGCGCGGTTTTGGGGACTGCGCGGTACGCGCGAGGAACACGCCGCTTATCTGGAAGCGCAATGCGCCGACGCGCATGTCCACCCGCTCATCGGATGCTTCGACGATCGCCCCTTCGCCTATTTCGAGGTGTATTGGGCGAAGGAAGACCGCATCGCGCCGTTTTACGATGCGCATGACTTCGACCGCGGGCTGCATCTGTTGGTCGGGGAGCGCGATGCGCACGGACCGGGCAAACTGCACGCGTGGTTCAACGGCGTGCTGCATTACATGTTCCTCGACGATCCCCGCACGCAGCGAATCGTCGGCGAACCGCGCATCGACAACACGCGCCACATCGCGTATATGCATCGGCTGGGAGCCTATACGCTTAAGGAGTTCGACTTCCCGCACAAGCGTGCCGCGCTCATCGTGCTCGAACGCGACACGTTCTTCACGCACCACGGACCGTAATCGGTCGCTGTGCTATTTCGCCGGTCAATTGCCGGTTCGGCCCGGTTGTTGATCCGGCTCGGGCTCGGGCGTGCCGACGTCGGGAACGTCGTCGGGCGAGCCGGGGTTCGGTGCGTCGGGGATCACTGGCTGATCGGGGATCGGCGGGGTAGTGGGATCGCTGGCGGATAGACGCATGGCAGAGGTCCTCCTCGAATAAGTTAAATCGCAGCAAGCCGAGCGTGTGTTCAACCTTGGCTGTGCACGCCGCCTTGTAGCTCTGGAATGTTGCCGGGCCGATCGTGTACGACGAGGCGGTCGTCGATTTCGTCCACGCCGGAGATCGCGCTGATGGTCTGCACGAGCGGCGTATGCTCGGCGGCGAGGATATGCCCGGACAGTCCGACGCAACCGCCGCTGGCGGTGACGTCGATGGCACCCGGGCGGCTCGTTAGGTGGCCGAGTTGGCTTCTGACGCGCTCGGCCAAGATGGTGTCGCCGACCGGCTCGCCGCCTCCGTCCATTCGCGCCTGCGCCTTGGCATAGAGGCCGCGCGTTTGATCGGCGGTGCGCTTTGCTTGCGTGCCGGCGAAATTCGTCGCGCTGCGCTTACCTGAGCGGAGTTTGTCGCGCAGCGTCGCTCGACGCCGCCGTCCCATCTGCGGATCGAGGTAGTACATGACTGCCGCGCCCGCGGCGAGCGTCGCGATGCTGTTCAACAAGCTCTTCATGGGAGTCTCCGGTGAATCGCGGTTCGATTGCGCCCGCCGCGAACGCGGGGGCGAGTCCGTTTCCGGTCCAGCATCGCGCGTGCCCCGAGTGGCAGGATTACGCGCCGCCCCATTGCATACTGAGGCCGCCGTCGATCGTCCATGTTTGCCCAGTAACGTAATCGCCATCGTCGCTAGCGAGAAATAGCGCGACGCGTGCGATTTCCTCCGGCTGTCCGGCGCGATGCCAAGGAATCACGCCGAACGACTTGTCGCGCTTGGCCGGATCGTCGAGCCGGCTCTGGGTCATCGGTGTTTGAATGAGCCCGGGGGCGATGTTGTTGACGTTGATTTTGTCTTCCGCCACTTCGCGCGAAAGGCTGCGCGTCAACGAGCCCACACCGGCTTTGGCCATGCCGTAAGGCGCGCTGTCCGGTGTCGGCAAATGTTGAGCGACGGAGGAAATGGTGACGATGCGTCCTCCGCCGCCGCTTTGCTTACGGAGTTTGACGAATGCGCGGCAGCAAAAGAGCGGCCCCATTAAATCGGTCCGCAACACGCGCTCGAGTTCGGCATCGTCGATCTCAGCCACCGGTGCCGCGTTTGCGCCGACGCCCGCGTTGTTGACGAGAATGTCGAGTCCGCCCAACTCGCGCACGGCTTCGTCGAAGCAGCGTTGGACGCTGGCCGGATCGCCGACGTCGCCTTGCATGACGAGGGCTCGGCGTCCCGCGGCTTCGACGCGCCGGCGGGTTTGCTCCGCGCCGTCGCGATCGGTGTGATAGACGACGGCGACGTCGGCGCCTTCTCGCGCGAAAATGTCGGCGATGGCTTGTCCGATGCCCGAATCGGCGCCCGTGACGAGCGCGCGCTTATCTTTCAATTTCATCGTGGCCTCCAGTGTTCAAAGGATGCGAATACCGCTTTGGGACGGGGCCGCAAGCGCCATGCCGAGCACTGGGGCACAATGCCTGCTCGCAACGATAGAGATAGCGCGACGAACGCTGCGTGCGCCGGTGGCGCGATAGGCGGCCCGGCGTGGATCGCGGCAGTTGAGTTGGAAAGGGACAGTCATGACGCAAGAGAACGGTTACGCAAAGACGGCGCCGACGCGCGCCGAGGTGGATGCGCTTATGGGGGCGGCAGTGCTCGAATTCGGCACGGATTGGTGCGGGTACTGCCAGGGCGCGCAGCGTCATATCGCCGAGGCGCTTGCGCGCGCGCCGCAGCTCAATCTCAATCACCTGAAGATAGAGGACGGCCCCGGGCGTCCGCTCGGACGCTCGTTCAAAGTCAAACTCTGGCCTACGCTCATTTTCTTGCGCGACGGGGTCGAGGTGGCGCGGGTCGTACGCCCGACCGACGCGCGCGCGGTCGCAGAGGGAGTCGCGGCGCTGGCGTGAGCGCCTCGCTATCCGCGCGCGGTGTCGGCAGACGCTACGCTGCGCGTTTCGTTCTGGGGCATGATCGTGGCGTTTCCGTAGGAGTACTGACGATGAAGACGGCGCGCAATCCACGTGCCGCGCGCCCTAGGTAATGTCCCTCGACTCGGTTGGCCGTTTTTTCTGAAGTCGCACGTCCAATTGAAATGAATTAGAAAGTTTCGGGCGCATTGAATAGAACGATCTTTATATCTTAATTGACGTTTGCCTTACTAATGGTGCGAACTCAATGGATATATGGATTGCTAAATAAAATAAAAAAAGTTCCCGCGATCACTCGTAGTCGAAAAAGGCGTGCGCCACGGCCGTCCGTGCCGATTCGCGCGCCGTGCCTTGACAAGCATATTATTCGCGCATAGTTTCTTACCGCCGATGTCGTCGGCACATTTTCATTCGAATTACCCTCCGAAATCCGGCAGTAAAAAAGCTCCATCGGCAGTTCGTTTCAAACGGTAATTATTTCGTTCGGTTTGATAGTCAGGCTCTTGGTCGTGATCGAGAAGAGGGCTGGATGTCGACCGTTGTCGTGCATTGCGTGTCGCAAAACGGCGTGCGAGAGACGGCCCGGTCATCGAGAAACGGCAACTCAAACACCAAGGACAACAATGAAGATGCGAGATAGGAGTGGTATCCAGGTAGCCCCGCGTCATGCGCGCGGCGGTCTATGGCTCGGTGCGATCGCGGCGGCGGTGCTTGTGTTGGCCGGCTGCGGCGGCGGTGACGGCGGCTCGTCCGCCGTGACGAGCGCGAACGCGCAGCAGGCGGCCACGGCGGCGGCTTCGCCCGTCGCCAATGCGCAAGGTCAGCCAATGCAGAATTGCTCGACCGATCAGCCTTATACGGACCCGGTCGCCTATTCGGGCAACGCGACCGATAGCCTCGACCCGTCGCTCGTATCGGAAAAAGCGGCGGTCATGCATCACACGTGGACGTCCGGCAAGAAAACCGTCTACTACACGACCACGACAGGACACTTGACGGCATCCGATCTCGGCGGCAATGCCGAGGCGACGATGTCGTATGTCGCCTACACGGCACCGAGCACGAACGGCAAGCCGCGTCCGGTCACGTTCTTCTATAACGGCGGCCCCGGCTCATCGTCGATTTGGTTGCGGCTCGGCTCGTTCGCGCCCACACGCGTGGCGACGCCCGACCCGCTCATGACCAATTGGCCGAACTTCCCGCTCGTCAATAACGAGCAGAGCTTGATCGATACGACCGACATGGTCTTCATCGATCCGCCGGGGACCGGTCTGTCGGAAGCGATCGCGCCGAACAAGAATCAAAAATTCTGGGGCAGCGATCCCGACGTGAGCGTCATGCGCGACTTCATCCGTCGCTATATCGCGGTGAACCACCGCACGAGTGCGCCGCTGTACTTGTACGGCGAATCGTACGGCACACCGCGCACCGACATGCTCGCGCTCTCGCTCGAATCGGCCGGCGTGCCGCTGACGGGGATCATGCTGCAATCGTCGATCCTGAACTATTTTGCCGATGCGATCGAGGCCGTGGCGATTCTGAGCGGCAATACGATCGATATGAACGCGCTCAAGCTCGATACGGACACGCTAAGCGGTTACTACCCGGGTTATGCCGCGGTATCGGCTTACTTCAATCAACTGGCGATGCCGAGCATCCAGCCCGATCCCGCGCTGTTCGCGTTCCAATCGGAGCTGTTCGCCTCGACGCACTATCATGCGTTCAAGCAATACGCGCAGTCGTGGGTGCTGAGCCAATTGGGCGTGCCCGATTTCCTCGGCCCGCCGGTGTTCCCGAGCGCGCCGACGCTGGCTTCGTGGACGTGGGCGTCGGGTTTGTCGATGCAGTCTTTGACGGGCTACTTCAATGTGAACCCGTTCAATTCGATGTTGCTGCCGGGGACGACGATCGGCCGTTACGACGGCCGCGTCTCGCTGCCGAACTCGGATCCGAGGCTGCAAACGGACGGCGACCCGTCCGACATTCTGATTTCGCAGCCGTTCACGACGGCCCTCGCGGTTCAGATGCCGACGTACTTGGGCTATAACGCGCCGAACGCGACGTACCTGCCGCTGAACGACAACATCATCAACGTCTGGGATTTCTCGCATGACGGCCAGCCGCTGCCCGATACGGTGCCCGACTTGTTGGCGGCGATCGAGCTCAATCCGCAGTTGAAGGTGATGGCGTTGAACGGGTATCACGATTTGGCTACGCCGTTCTTCAGCACGGAAAAGCAACTCGCGCGGTTGCAGACGGTGCAAGGCTTGAATCCGAACTTGCAGGTGACGTTCTATCCCGGTGGGCACATGATCTACCTCGACGATCATGCGCGTCCGAAGATGAAAGCCGATCTGCGTGACTTCTACGCGGGCCGGCCGGCGCCTACCGCGCTCGGGTTGTGGATGTTGCCGCCGCCGTGGAGCGACGAAAGCCCGGCGGGCACGCCGACGCTGGCGGCCGCCCAAACCACGACTCGGTAACTGGCGAACGCTCGTTACTTCGGCTACCTTTTACTTGTGAGCGGATCATGTCACCTATCGATATGCTAAGACGCCTTACCCCTTGGATCGCGCTTGGCGTGCTGGCGAGCGCGGCCCACGGCGCGACGCTGCAATCGGTCGCGCCCGTGCAGTTGCCGCATCGCGGCAGCGGCGTGGACGGCCCGTATTTCCCGAGCAAGCGGGTCACGGCGGTTATGCCCACCACGGGCAGCGAACTTCAACAGCAGGCACAGGCGCGGCTCGACGCGCGTCTAGGCGCCAACACCGTGTTCAGCAACGGCGCGGCGATTACGAAGTCCCAAGCGCAAGCGAACGGGCTCGGCTATATCGCCAATCACTTCAACGAGATCGACACGAGCCATAGCGGACGCGTCACGATGAGCGACGTCAAGCAGTACCTGCAACAACGTCAGCGTCAGCAGTAACCGCTTCGCATCGCCGGTCGTCACCGCTGCCCACGCGCGTTTTTTTCGCGCGCGGGCAGTTTTTTATTGGAGATCGATCGCGCGCAAGCGCGGTAGGCATGCACCTTGCGGCCGCTGGAATGAAGCAAGCGATGAGCTTGGCCGTCAGCCATCTTTGCCATCTTGTATAGGAGGTGCCTCATGCCAGAACGCAAAACGCTCGCGCGCGCAGAAGCGGACAAGCGCGCCGGCAAGTCCCCGTCGACGCAAGCGGGGGAATTCGTCAAAGAGGAAATCGACCGCGTGCGTGCCGGCAAGCACGGTGTGCGCTCCGCGAAACAGGCCGTCGCGATCGGCTTGTCCAAGGCACGGCGCGCCGGCGTCGAGTTGAAGCCGCCGAACAAGGGCGCGGCGAGCGAGGCGACACGGAAGAAAGCCGAGAAAGATACTGCCGCGGGGCAGGGCAAGGCGCGCCCGTCAGCGAACAAAGAGACGAAGGCTAAACGCTCGCGCACTACGACGGCCGTTTTGCAACGCGAAAGCGGGCGCGGCGCGTCGCACGAGGCGGTGTCGAAACAGGCGAAATCGGCTGCGGCTAAACGCCCAGCCGCCAGCCGTTCCGCCGCCGCGAAAAAGGCCGCAAAAACGAAGGGCGCCGCCGTACGCTCGGCCGCCGCGAAGAAAGCCGCTCGCACCCGCGCCGCGCGTGCCCACGCGCATCATTGATGCGGATCTAAACGCGCCGGACGCGAACGTTCGCGGGGCCTCGCGCATGCATGGTCGACGAGCCCCGGAACGCCCATCGCCTCTTGATCCAAATCAACGCGATGCGCTCGGTCGGCCGCAAACGGGGGCCGATCCGTCAGATCATTGCACCGGTGTGCGCATCGCGTCGATGCGCGTTTACCTGATCCGAAAACAACGCACAAATCGGCGTCGAAATCTAAAGAATCCTGGCTGAGAAGTCGTTAACGCGAGCATGAGCCGATCGAACGCGGCTCGCTGTCTCGCCCGCTTCGCACTGCGGGTCGAGAGCAAACAAGAATCGCTACGGGGAAAGTACCTTGAATCAGCAACGAACGTCCTGGACGCGTACGGCCGCGCCTGGTGAAGTCATCTATTCCGAAGGTTTCGCCGGGGAGGCCGTCCTTTACGTCATCACCGAGGGCAAGGTCGAATTGTCGACGCGCTGCGACGACAAGAAGGTCGTGCTCGCGACGATCGGCAAGGGCGAGTTTTTCCGGCGAAGCGGTGCTGCTTCAAGCCGAACCGCGGGCGCATACGGCTAAGGCGTTGTCGTTTTGCCAGTTGACCGTCGTGCACGCGAGCATGGTCGAAGAAGAACTAGAGCGCGCGTCGCCGCTATTGCGGCACATCGTGCGGACGACGATCCGCCGCGGCCGCAAAAAAGACGATCTGCTCGCCACCTACACCCATGCCGACTTCCTGCCGGGTGTCGTGTCGTATGCGCACGTGCTCGCGTTGATGGCGAACGTGGACAACGCCGATTCGATGGACGGACGCATGCGTCGCGGCCAGCCCGACGAAGTGGCGGTGCCGTTGCCCGAGGTCATCAAGAAATGCCGCGCGATCGCGGGCCATTCGCGGCCGCACGTCATGACGATGCTCGGCCGCATGGAAAAGCTGAACCTCGTTTCGTTGGGGACGGGGCGCGCGGAACATCTGAGCGGCAATTCCCGCCTCGGCGGCGATCCCGCTTCGAACCGCCACGTGGTGACGTTCGATCCGTTGCGCATTACCGAGCGGGCTCAGCAAGTGGCCGACCAGGATCTCGACATCGCGATCAATAGCGAATTGGAGCTGATCGAGCTCGCCGATCTAGAAGCGTTGGTCGGCGTCGAGCGCAAGATGTTGCTCAACAAGCTGTCGCACGACGAGATCGCCGAGGATGTGTTCGCCTTCCGCAAAACGAAGGTGCTCCACTACGTCGAGGAAAAGGGCGTGAGCTACTTCGCCAAACGCGCACGCGGCAGCGGAGAGATCAAATCGCTGGAGGACATCGAGTTCGTGGATCACCGCACGCTGTTCGACGCGGTCAGCGCGACCGATACGTACGATTTGGCGAAACTGGCGGCCTCGACGGGCGACCAGGCGATCGTCGACAAACTGTTCTCCGTCATGACCGAAGCGCGCAAGAAAGAAGTGTCGTGGGTCATGCGGCGCGATTTGAAGCTCGATCAAGCCGAAGTGGAAGACATCGAACAGCGCTTTCTCCAAGCGATTCGCGACCTGAAGGCGGCGAGCGGCCACGGAGCCGGCGCGCATGAGCCGCGAAGCGTGACGCAAGCCGCGGGCGGCCCCTTAGGTGGGGGCTGCCGCGCGCGGCGGCGGTCCGCTCGGGCCGCGTGGCAAACGTAAAAACGTTCGGAGACCTCTTATGGATCTGCTAACCGTTATCGGCGCGCTATTCGGCGCGGCGGCCATCGGTGTGGGTTTTTGGCTCGAAGGCGGGCATTTTTCGACGCTGCTTCAAGGCGAAGCGTTCGTCATCGTGCTTGGCGGCACGTTGAGCGCGGTGATGATTCAAAACACGTGGTCGCGCTTTTTCGACGGCATCAAACAGCTTCACCTCGCCTTCATGAAGGCGCGGCAAGTCGATCGCGACAGTTTGTCGACGCTGCTCGAATGGGGCGATCAGGCCAAGCTGAACGGGATGCTCGCGTTCGAGTCGATCGATGCGACGGCATCAATGCATTCGCGAAGCGCGGACTGGAGCTGCTGGCGAACGGCGTCTCGACGGCCGTCCTCGAGGATGCGCTGCATCGGGAAATTGCGGCCTACGAGCGCAACCGGATGGCCGCCGCCCGCATTTGGCAGCAGGCCGGCGGCTACGCGCCGACGTTCGGCATCCTCGGCGCGGTGCTCGGCTTGATTCACGTCACCGGCCACGTCCTCGAGCCGGCGCAGCTCGGCAGCGGCATCGCGACGGCCTTTACCGCGACGCTGTACGGCCTCGCACTGGCCAACCTCGTCTTTTTGCCGCTGTACGGAAAGATCAAGGCGCAAGTCGATAGCGAGCTGCGCTTTCGGCGCCTTTATATGGATGGCTTGCTTGCAATTTCTCGCAAGGAATCGCCGCAGACGATCGAGACGCGACTTGCCGCCGAGGTGCGCGAGCGGGCGGCGGAATCGCTGGCCTGATGCGCTCGCTCGCCACGGATTGGAGTGACTGCCGATGAGCACGTTGACGGACGGAAAACGCGCCGGGTCCGGCCAAGCAGATCACGACGCGCACGACGCGGAGCACGAGCATTCGGAGCGTTGGCTCATTTCCTACGCGGATCTGATTACGACGCTCATGGTGTTTTTCCTCGCGCTGTACGTGCTCGAACTCGCGAAAGACCGCGATTTGCAGACGAAGGCATTGGAAGCGCAGGTCGCCAGCACGCGAGCGCAGAGCGTAACGAACGCGAACAAGGCGCTCGACGCGCGCCGCACGGCGGCGCAAGCGGCACTCGTTGCACTGCTGGAACCGCTCAGCGACCAGCATGCGATCACGGTGGCGCAATCGCCGCAGGGCGTGGAAATCGCGATCAACGCGAAGATTCTTTTCAATTCGGGCGACGCGCGTCTATTGCCCGATTCGGTCGGCGTGCTCGAGCGCGTGGCCAAAGTATTGGCCACGCATTCGGCGAAAAACATTTGGTCGAAGGGCATAGCGACAGCGTCCCGATCGCCAACGCGCAATACGCGTCCAACTGGGAGTTGTCGGCTGCGCGTGCAGGCGCCGTCGTGCGTTTCTTCGTCGAAAAGGGTATCGAGCCGCACCGGTTGGCCGCGATCGGCCGAGCGGACAACGTGCCGCTCGTACTCGGTGAGGATGCGGCTGCGCGCGCGGCCAACCGCCGGGTGACGATACTCGTGCAGCAGTAACGTCACGACGGCTCGCCGCGCGAGCCGATCAGTCGCGCTTGTTGAGCGTGCGGCGGAGCCGTTGCCGCCGAAGAGCGCGTTCAAATAGGTCTTGCTGTTGTTCAGCGACGTGAGCAGCCGGTTCAACGCCGTGAACTGCGCGTTGTATTGCGCCGTGAGCGTCTGTTGATACGTTGTCAATTCACCTTGTTGCTTCGTCAGCGATTTCAGCTCTTCGTTGAGCGAAGCCGAACGCTTGTCCATCTGCCCGACGGTGGTCAGCGTGTAGTCCCCGAGCATCTTGTCCAATTGCTGACCGATGCCGTTCTTGCCGTTGAACACCGACGACACGAACGACGGATTCGACGT
>NZ_JBFLUK010000004.1:0-14434 GCF_050470685.1 Trinickia sp. NRRL B-1857
GCCGTACCGCCGCGCGCTCGACCATGTGTTCGGCATGGGCGGTCCATGCAGGGTACTGCTCGCGCATCGGCATGCCGATGCGATTGCCCCAGCGATACAACACGAGCAGAAAGGGATCGACGATGCAATAGCCGCTCGGCATCGCCCACATGCGTCCGTCTCCGAGCGTCTCTTCGATCTTGACGTAGGCCTCTTGGACGATGCGGCGGCCGTTTGCGCGCAGCGTCTCATGCGGAGCGGAATCGGCGGCGCTGAACCGTTCCGGTCGCCAGAGCTCGGCGTAGCCCACGCCATGCACCCATCCTGCGAGCCACGACAGCCACTCGAGCGCGCGCGCTTCGTCGACGGCGTTCGTGTTCGGCAGCAGACCGGCTTTGGGGTGTCGCTTGGCCAGGTAGACGAGAATGGCCGGCAATTCCGTAAGAACGCGCGATTCGCCGGCGATGTCGAGCGCGGGGACGAAGCCTTTAGGGTTGATCGCAAGATAGCGAGCCTGCCGATTTTCCGAGCGGGCGACGGAAACCTCTTCCAACGCATAAGGCGCGCCGATCTCTTCGAGCACGACGTGTACGGCAAGCGAGCAGGCGCCGGGGGAGTAATAGAGTCGATAGTCCATGTCGGAAGTATCTGGTTTAGGTACGTGGCGCAGTCTAGCGAGCGGCGCCTGTCGTGGACAAACGATTAATTGTGGGCATCAAGCATTAGTGGTACTAATGCCTCATGCACAAACGTCCCCATCTCCCACCGCTTCAAACGTTGCGCGCATTCGAGGCCGCGGTAAGGCTCGCGAGCTTCACGCGCGCGGCCGACGAACTCGCGTTGACCCAAGGCGCGGTTAGCCAACATGTTCGCGCGCTCGAAGCGAGACTCGGTACGCCGCTCTTCGCGCGCGAGCGTTCGGGTGCGGTACCTACGCCGCGTGCGCATGAACTCGCGTTGCAAATCCGGCAAGGCTTGAACGTGCTCGAGCGCGCGTTCGATCCCCTGACCCATGGGGCGAGCCGCGCGCGCGGCCGCATGCGCGAATCGGTTCGGTTGACCGTAAGCGTGCTGCCGCCGTTCGCCGATCGTTGGCTGACGCCGCGGCTCGATCGATTCAAGCGCAAGTACCCGCATATCGAACTGGTGCTACGCAAGGAGGCGGCGCTCGCGCGACTCGACCGCCGCGACGGCGTGGACGTCGCATTGCGTTACGGTCCTGGTGCGTGGCCGGGCGTGCAGGCCGAGCGTTTTATGGAAGAAGAGATCTTCCCGGTGATGAGTCCGGTTTACCGTAACGGCGCGGCGCCTCGGCGCTTCGCGGATCTCGCGCATTGCACGCTGCTCAAGCATCGGGCGCAGCCGTGGGAGCCTTGGTTTCAAGCGGTGGGGCTCGATTTGACCGAACCGCGCGGCGCGCCGCGGTTCGACGACGCGCGCGGGCTGCTCGATGCGGCGGAGCAGGGGCAGGGGATTGCGCTCGCGCGGGCTTCGCTCGTTGCGCAAGCGCTACGCGAAGGGCGTCTCGTCCGCTTATGGAAGCGGCGCGTGACCGATATCTACGCGCACTTCGTGGTCTGGCGGGCGGACAGCCCTAAACGCGAGGCGATCGAAGCGCTGCGAGCGTGGCTGCATAGCGAAGCGGGGCGCCGCGCCGGCTGATCGTTCGATCACGGCGCGGCGGGGCGACTACACGACGTTGCGTTCGACGACGGGGCGGTTGTTCAAAACCCGGTCGAAGCCGAGAGGAGACAGATCGAGCGAGACGAACCGTCCTTGCAAGATGAGCTCGGCCACGCCGCGGCCGGTCGCGGGGCCTTGTTGCAAGCCGTGACCGCTGAAGCCGTTCGCGAAAACGCAATTGTCGATGTCGGGGTGGTACCCGATGATCGCGTTGTGATCGAACACGTTGTATTCATAGTAGCCCGACCAAGCATGCTCGACGCGCAGCGCTTCGAACTGCGGCACACGGTGCGCGAGCGTCGGCCAGATCACGTCGTCGAACAGCGCGTGATCGACCTCGTCGAGCGGCAGATCGTCCGGGTCGTGATCGGCGCTCGGCGACGTTCCGCAAATATAGGTGCCGCCTTCCGGGCGGAAATAAACGCCCGTCGGGTCGATCAGCAGGGGACAACGCTCGAGCTTGGCCGGCGAGCTGACGTTGAAGATGCTGCGCCGGCGCGCGTAGACGGGCAAAGCGATGCCGAGCATATCGGCGACACGGCGCGCCCAAGGCCCCGCCGCGTTGACGAGCACATCGCATTCGAGCGTATCGCCGTTTGCCGTAACGACTTCGCTCACGCGCCGGCCTTCGCGCCGGAGACCCGTCACTTCGGTGGCAAGGTAGCGCGCGCCGAGCGATTGCGCTTTCTTGCGCAACGCCTGCACGAGTCCGTAGCCGTCGAACCAGCCTTCGCCCGACACGCCGTAGGTACCGGCGACGAGATCTTCGGTGTTCAGCCACGGGAACGTGTCTTGCAGGGCCGCGCGCGGCAAGTAGCGGATATCGGCGCCGAGCGACGTTTGCAGCGCGTGGTTCTCGCGCAAGATCGTCTCGCCGGCGGGCGTGGCGAGAAATAGATAGCCGCCTTCGTGCAGATCGATCGACGGACTGTGCCCATCGACGGCCAGCCGCTCGCCGATCGAGCGGAGAAATTCGATCCCGTAGAGCGACATCTGCACGGATAAGGGCGTCGAAAACTGTTGGCGGATCGAGGCGGCCGAGAGTGCCGAGGAGGCGCGCGCGTAGGTTGGGTCGCGCTCGAGCACCGTCACCGCGACGCTCGGGTCGGCGTTGCGCAGAAAGTAGGCCACCGCGCTGCCGATGACGCCGCCTCCCACCACTACGATCTTCGAAACCATTAGGACTCCAAAACGAATTGCGAAAAAGACGCGGCGCCCGCGGGCGCCGCGCCGAACGAGCGTAACGGGGTATCGAGGGTTAGGAGCCGCCCTTCGTCACGATCGTCACGAATTGGCCGCCTTTCACTTGGTACATGGTCGAGGAGCCGTTCTTCAGCGAGCCGTCGGGGTTGAACGCGATGTGCCCCGTGATGCCGTCGAACCCAATGCTTTGCAGCTTCGGACGGTAGGCATCGGGCTTGGTCGAGCCGGCCGCTTGCATGGCCTTGATGGCGGCCCAGGCCGCGTCATAGCCGAACGGCGCATACGAGAGCACGTCGACGCCGAACTTTTGCTTGAAGCGATCCGCAAACTTCGCGCCGACCGGCGTGCTGTCGAGCGGACGTCCGTATTCCCAGGCCATCGCGCCCTCGGCGCTGTCGCCCGCGAGCTTGATGAAGTCGACGTCCTTCACGCCGCCGCCGCCCACGAACTGCGCCTTGATGCCGAGCTGCGTCATTTGCTTCATGATGCCGGCGGCTTGCGGATTGAGCGCCCCGACGAAGATGAGATCGGGATTCTTGGCCTTGATGTTCGTGAGCTGCGTCTTGAAGTCCGTTGCCTGGTTCGTCGTGTATTCGCGATCGACGATATTGCCGCCGTGCGCCTTCGCGGCTTTCACGAACTCGTCCGCTTCGCCTTGACCGAACGCGGTGCGATCGTCGATGACGGCAATGCGTTTGGCCTTGGTCGTCTCGACCGCATACACGCCGGCGGTGCCCGCGTTTTGCGCATCGCTCGAAATCACCATGAACACGTTCTTATAGCCGCGTCCGCTAATCATCGGATTGGTGGCGGCCGGATCGATGTCGGGAATGCCGGCTTTTTCGTAGAGTTCCGATGCGGGAATCGTCGTGCCGGAATTGAAGTGGCCGACGACGACCGATACGCCCTCGTCGACAAGCTTTTGCGCGACCTGGACGCCTACGCGGGGGTCGGCTTGATCGTCTTCCGATACGAGTTCGAACGAGACGGGTTGACCGGCGATTTTAACGCCTTGGGCTTTGGCATCGTCCAGGGCCATTTTGACGCCGTTTTCGAGATCTTTGCCATAACTCGCATTAGGCCCCGTGAGCGGAGCGGCAAAGCCGATTTTGACGACGGTATCCGCGCGAGAGGCGAGCGGGGCGAGCGCGAGAAGTGCACCAACTGCAACTGCGATAGGGCTGAGGGTCTTCGCAAAACGCATGTTGTTTCCTTTGTCGGCAAGCTGAAGTGACTGCTTTGGCGTGCATGCCGGTTCGCTCGCTTGCCTGTCGCGCAGCGCTAGGCTTGATCGAGGCGGCGGCCGGTGCACGGCTCTTGTTCGTCTTGGTACGGCGTGTGGCGGGCACCTCCTGCAAGCGCATGTGTTGATCGAACCGCTCGACGTAAGAAGCGCCGCTGCGATCATTCGAGAGGACTATATGGAGCCAATAACGCTCCGTCTTGACCTTTCGCGACGATTCCTGTGCGCATTTCGGCACAGCCAATGAACCCGATCAATCGGGACTATTACGCCCGGTCGCTTATGCGGATTCATCCTATTTGTCGCATTTTTGCGCCGCAGCGAGCGATAAGAATTAAATAGCACTCCGAACAATCCCTAAGGTGCTCGGCGTCAAGTTTGCGCCGCGGCATGCCGTTTACCTGTACGGAGGATCACGAGTCCTCGCAGCTAATTCGTCTGAAGGAATCGTTTGAATGTTTGCTTCAATTCGCGCGCGTGTGCTCGCAGCCTGTCTCGCCATCGTCGTCGGCTCGTTGGTCGTCAATGCGGCACTGAACTTCTTTGTAGTCGATTCCCACGAAAACGACTCGATCAATAACAACTTAGTCGCACTGGCGAACGGCCATAACGCCGGCATCGGCGAATGGGTCGCGACTAAGACGGCCGCCATCCAGGCACTCCAAGACATCACGCTCGGCGCAGCCGATCCTGCCCCGGAATTCAAGCAGGCCATGGCCGCGGGCGGTTTTTCGAACGTCTATGCGGGCTATGCCGACAAGAGCGCCAAGTTCGGCGATGCAACGGGCATTCCGCCCGGCTACGATCCGACGGCTCGCCCTTGGTATAAGCAGGCGGCCGCGGCGGGCAAGCCCGTGGTCACGCCGCCTTATGTCGATGCGGGCACGGGCAAGCTCGTCGTCGCGTTCGCCGTGCCGATCATTCGCGACGGTTCGCTCAAGGCCGTCGTCTCGGGCGACGTCGCGATGGATAGCGTGATCGCCAACGTCAAAGCGATTCACCCGACGCCGAATAGTTTCGGCGTGCTCGTCGACGGCGCGGGGGACATCGTCGCGCACCCCGACGCGAAGCTCACGCTCAAACCGATCTCGACGCTCATGCCGAGCATGAGCACCGCGAGCATTGCATCGCTCGCCGGCGCCGCCGAACCGCTCGAGACGACGGCGGACGGCCGCTCGATGCTGCTGCGCGGCGTGAACGTGCCCGGTACCGATTGGACCGTTATCGTCGCACTCGACAAGACCGACGCGACCGCCGGCATCCGCTCGTTCCTGACGACCTCGGCGATCGCGCTGGTCATCATCGTCGTGCTCGCCGCGCTGATCGTATCGGCGGTCACCGCGAAGGCGTTCAAGCGTTTGTCGCAAGTGCGCGACGCGATGGATGCGATCGGCTCGGGCACCGGCGATCTGACGCAACGTTTGCCGTCCGACGGCCGCGACGAAGTGGCCCAGATCGCGCGTTCGTTCAACTCGTTCGTGGACAAGTTGCGCGACGTCATGCGTCAAATTCGCGATACCAGCGAATCGGTCCGCACGGCGGCCGACGAGATCGCAGCGGGCAACCTGGACCTCTCCGGCCGCACCGAATCGGCGGCGGCGAGCTTGCAGGAAACGGCGGCCTCGATGGAGGAGATCACCTCCACGGTCACGCAGTCGGCCAGCTCGGCGCGGCAAGCGAACGACATGGCCGCATCGGCTTCGACGGTCGCGTCGCGCGGCGGCCAGGTCGTCTCCGAAGTCGTGACGACGATGGGCACGATCGAATCGGCCTCGGGCAAGATCGGCGACATCATCGGCGTGATCGACGGGATCGCGTTCCAGACCAACATCCTCGCGTTGAACGCGGCGGTGGAGGCGGCTCGCGCGGGCGAGCAGGGACGCGGTTTCGCCGTGGTGGCGGGCGAGGTGCGCAGCTTGGCACAGCGCAGCGCGCAGGCGGCCAAGGAGATCAAGTCGCTGATCGAATCGACGATCGATAGCGTCTCGTCAGGCTCGAGCCAGGTCAAGCGCGCGGGCGACACGATGACGGAGATCGTCTCGAACGTGTCGAGCGTGACGACGATCATGTCCGAGATCACGAACGCGGCGGACGAGCAGACGCGCGGCATTCAAGAGGTCAACCGCGCCGTGTCGCAGCTCGACGAGATGGTTCAGCAAAACGCGGCGCTCGTCGAGCAATCGGCCGCCGCGGCGTCCGCATTGCAGACGCAGGCGGTCAACCTCGCCGGCGCGGTCGCGCAGTTCCGGCTCGACTGACGGGGGATGGTGTTCGGCGCGGGGCGTGTCGATTCAGCCCGCGTCGATCGACCATGCCCCCAGCCACTCGCGCGGTTTGGCGATGTCGTCTTGCGCGGCGATGAGTTCGAGCTCGTAGCGGCCCGCGGCGTACGTCGCTTTGAGCACCGCGTGCACGGCCGAAACGGCGTGTTCGAAGGCCGTGCGCAACGAGTCGCCGCTTAAGCGGCGCGCCACGAACGTGGCGCTCGTGAGCTCGCCCACGCCCACCGGCTGCCGCGCGAAGGGGTAGCGCGGATGCTGGGTCATCCAGGCTTCGCTCTTGGTCACGACGAGCAAATTGACGCGGTCGGCCGGGCTGTTGCGGTCGACGAGCTGCTTCACGAGAATCACTTGCGGGCCGCCGCGAATGATCTCGCGGCAAGCGCGCAGCGCCTCGTCGACGGTTTCGATCGTCCGTCCGACGAGCTTTTGCAGCGCGTCGTGGGTCGGGGAAAGCCCGTCGGCGATCGTCGGCATCGTTTCCAGCAAGTATTCGTCGACGCTTGCGCCGGCACCCGCCCCGATGACGGGCGTGCAGAAGTGCCACGCTTCGGGGTTACTCGCCTTCACCGTACGTACGATGTCGATGACGGCTTGCGCATGCGCCTTCGAGCCGAGGTACCCCGAGACGATCGCATCGCAGCGCCGCAGCATGCCGATCGCCCCGATCCCCTCGACGAGGTCGGCCATCTGCGGCGGGTCGATGGCGCTGCCGGCCCAATGACCGTACTGCATGTGATTCGAAAACTGCATCGTGTCGAGCGGCCAGACGTTGACGCCCAGCCGTTGCATCGGAAAGACGGCTGCGCTGTTGCCCGCATGGCCGAAGACGACGTGCGGTTGAATGCTCAAGACGTTTTTCATGATGAGTTCGCTCGCGTGAAGCGCGACGGCTCCAATCGGCTGTGCAACTGGTTCCGGCGATGCGGCGCGGCGCCGCGCGCTGCCCGATATTTGCAAGATACATGAGTTGTTGCGTCGCGTCATCGGGCGCTATTAGCACGTAGCGCGCCCGATTGCCCGTCAGGTGGGCCCAAGATTCCAAAATTGGCGACAAACCGGCAGCGGCAATGAAGGCGTCGGCGTTGCTTGCATCCGACGAAATGGGGCCGCGGGGAGCCGGCTCGTAAGCGTTTTCCCGCACGCACTGCTACAATTGCCTGTTTCCGAAGTTTACAAGCGAGCTGACGGCTTTCCTCGGGCCGCATCGACTGCGCCCAAGGCGTGTCGCTTCAGCGCGCTTCGTGTTCGTTTCGCCTCGCATCAGACAAGTTAAGCGCATTGCGCACGGTCCTCGAGCCGGCCCGCAGCCTTTCGCACACCGGTTCCCGGGGGGCGCCGAAGTCCGTTGTCTTCATGTACGGCACGCGAACATTCACGCGACACGAAAGCGGGTGGCGCGCAAGCCGCGGCAAGGCTTGGCGCCGCACGTCGAGAAGAACGAAGGAGTAGCGAACGTGCCAGCAAGCGTCTCATCGAACGGGTTGTCCCCGCGCCGCGCGCATGCGCCGCAGGGCGGCGCCGTAACGGCGCGCGCGGCCGGTCAAGGCGGCGCGCGATGACTTTTTCTCCCGCCACGCTCTGGGACTGGTTGCTCATCGCCTTGTGCTGCATCGCGACGGCTTATGTCGTCGTGGCTGCGCTGGCGCTGCCGTCTGCGCGCTCGCTCGTCAAGCGCGGAGCGAACGTGCGCACGGGCGGCTTCGCCCCGCGGCGGAGCACGGAAGCCGTGAGCGTGCTCAAGCCGCTCTGCGGCGCCGAGCCGCGTCTTTACGAAAACCTTTCGACGTTCTGCGAGCAGGCGCACCCTTGCTATCAGTTGCTATTCGGCGTGTCCTCGTCGGCCGATCCGGCGATCGCCGTCGTGCGCCGTTTGCAAGCGGCGTATCCCGAGCGAGACATCGCACTCGTCGTCGATTCGCGCGTGCACGGACACAATTTGAAGGTCAGCAATCTGATCAATCTGGCGGCGCGGGCCAAGCATCCGCTGATCGTTTTGGCCGATAGCGATATCGCCGTGACGCGCGATTACCTGCACGCCGTGACCGCGCCGCTGGCCGACCCGGAAGTGGGCATCGTCACGTGCCTGTATCACGCGAAAAGCGTCGGTGGATTCTGGACGCGCATCGGCGCCCAATTCATCAACGAGTGGTTCGCGCCTTCGGTGCGCATCGCGCACAGCCGGCGGTTCGCGCAGTTTCGGTTTCGGCGCGACTCTCGCGCTGCGTTCGAGCGTGCTCGCCGAGATCGGCGGCTTCGACGCGCTCAAGGACTGTCTGGCCGACGACTATTGGCTCGCCGAATACACGCGTGAACGCGGTATGACGACGGTCCTGTCGGAAGTCATCGTCGATACCGACGTCATCGAGCCCGATTTCAGCGCGCTGTGGTTGCGCGAAACGCGCTGGCTGCGCACGATTCGCTCGATCAATCCGCTCGGTTTCGCGTTCTTGTTCATTACGTTCACGTCCCCCTGGATCCTGGCGGGGGCGCTGCTCGCCCTGCACGGCCACGCGGGCGTGAGCGGGGTGGTACTGATGGCGTCGACGGTGCTCGGCCTCGTCGCGCGTGTCGGCTTGCATGCCCGCGCCTCGCGCGCGCGCGGCGAGTTCTGGCGCGACTTGCCGCTCGTGCCGCTGCGCGACGCGTTGCTCGCCGCGCAATGGTTCGTGGCGGCGTTCGGTTCGCATGTCGTCTGGCGCGGCGCGCGCATGCCGGTCGTCGCCCGCGTGGCGGAAGGATCCGACGGGCCTTGAGCGGGACCGTATTCGTATTTCGTCGACGGCGCCTCTGGCGCGGCCCGTCGTCCTCACAACATTTGCTTCACCTATAGGTTGCCGGAGCTTCATCCATGAAAACGCTGTTCTTGCAGGCCCCGTCGTATGACGGCTTCGATGGCGGTGCCGGTTCGCGCTACCAAGCCAAGCGCGAAATCCGCTCGTTCTGGTATCCGACCTGGCTCGCGCAGCCCGCGGCTCTCGTGCCGGGCAGCCGCGTGCTCGACGCGCCGGCAGACGGCCTGTCCGTCGAAGAAACGTTGAAGATTTGCGACGACTACGATCTCATCATCATCCACACGAGCACGCCCTCGTTCCCGACCGATGCGCTCTTCGCCGAAGACGTCAAGAAGCGCAAGCCGTCGGTGCTCGTCGGTATGGTGGGCGCGAAGGTGATGGTCGATCCGCACAACTCGCTCACGGCAACCGAGGCGATCGATTTCGTCTGCCGCGAGGAGTTCGACTTCACCTGCAAGGAACTGGCCGAAGGCAAGCCGTTCGCCGAGATCAAGGGCCTGTCGTGGCGTGGCAAGGACGGCTCGATCGAGCATAACGAAGCGCGTCCGATCCTCGAAAACATGGACGAGCTGCCGTTCGTCGCGCCGATCTACAAGCGCGATCTGAAGATCGACAACTACTTCATCGGCTACCTGAACTACCCGTACGTCTCGATCTATACGGGTCGCGGCTGCAAGTCGCGCTGCACGTTCTGCCTGTGGCCGCAGACGGTCAGCGGCCACCGCTATCGCACGCGCTCGGTCGAGAACGTGATCGAGGAAGCGAAGTGGATTCGCGACAACATGCCCGAAGTCAAGGAACTGATGTTCGACGACGATACGTTCACCGACGACCTGCCGCGCGCGGAAGCGATCGCGATCGGCCTCGGCAAGCTCGGCATGACGTGGTCGTGCAACGCGAAGGCGAACGTGCCGTACAAGACGCTCAAGGTCCTGAAGGAAAACGGCCTGCGCCTGTTGCTCGTCGGCTTCGAATCGGGCGACGACCAGATTCTCGTGAACATCAAGAAGGGCGTGCGCACGGACTTCGCGCGCCGCTTCAGCGCGGACTGCAAGAAGCTCGGCATCAAGATCCACGGCACGTTCATTCTGGGCTTGCCGGGCGAAACGCAGGAAACCATCAAGAAGACGATCGAGTACGCGAAGGAAATCAATCCGCACACGATTCAGGTTTCGCTGGCCGCGCCGTATCCGGGTACGACGCTTTACAAGCAAGCCGTCGACAACGGATGGATGGAAGAGAACAAGACGATCAACCTCGTGAGCAAGGAAGGTGTGCAGCTTGCTGCGATCGGTTATCCGCACTTGTCGCGCGACGAGATCTATCACCATCTCGAGCAGTTCTATCGCCAGTTCTACTTCCGTCCCTCGAAGATTTGGGAGATCTTGCGCGAGATGCTGACGAGCTGGGACATGATGAAGCGCCGTTTGCGCGAAGGCGTGGAATTCTTCCGCTTCCTGCGCGCGCACGAGGCGTAAGAAGGTGACACGCTCGGGCCGACGCGCTCTCATCGTTACCGCGGATGATTTTGGGCTGCATCCGCGAGTGAACGCGGGCATCGAGCGTGCGCACCGAGAGGGTGTGCTTAAGGCCGCGAGCTTGATGGTCAGCGCGCCTGCCGCGCAAGACGCCGTCGAGCGCGCGCGCGCGTTGCCGAGTTTGCGCGTCGGCCTGCATCTTGTGCTGGCTGACGGGCTGGCGGCTTCGCCACCGGCGCAGATTCCTGCGCTCGTCGGGCCCGATGGCCGGTTCGGCGATGACATGGTGCGCGACGGCTTCCGTTTCTTCTTCCTGCCGTCCGTACGCCGCGATCTCGCCCGCGAGATCCGCGCGCAATTCGAGGCGTTCGCCGCGACGGGCCTGCCGCTTGATCACGTCAACGCCCACAAACACTTCCATTTGCATCCGACCGTCCTCTCGCTCGTGCTGTCGATCGGGCGAGCGTTCGGCCTGCGCGCCGTGCGCCTGCCGTTCGAAGCGAACGCGCCTGTCTGGCTCAAGCCTTGGATTGGCCTCATGCGCGCGCGTCTTGCGCGCGCCGGGATCGCTTACAACGACTATGTGGTCGGTATCGAGCATACCGGCGGGATGGACGAGGCCGCGATGCTCGATGCGCTTGCGCGGATGCCGGCCGACGGAGTGGGCGAAATTTACAGCCATCCGGCGGAAGCGGGCGAAGGCCCCATCACGGCTTCGATGCAAACGTATCGTCACGTCGACGAACTCAATGCGCTGCTTTCGCCGCGCGTGGCCGAGGCAATCGCCAAGGCTGGGCTCGTTTGCGGCGGGTTTGCCGATGTCTTCAAAGGCAAAGGCGACGGACAAGGCATGGCCGATGCGCGCAATCGTGGCGATGCCGCGCGAGAAGGGGCGTCGCGATGACGAAATGGCTGAAATGGGCCGGTTGGCCTATCGGGATCGCGCTCTTGCTTGCGCTCGTAGTGCGCGACGGCGCCGCCGACGTCATGCACGTCATCGCGCAGGCCGGTTTCGCGCTGCTTTGGCTGGTGCCGTTTCACGCCGTGCCGTTGCTGCTCGATGCGTACGGCTGGCGCATTCTGCTGCGCGGTCGTGCATCGCTTGCGTTTCTCTGGTGGGTGGCCACCGTCCGCGAGGCCGTGAGCCGGCTGCTGCCCGTCCTGGCGGTGGGCGGTGAAATCGTGGGTATTCGGTTGGCTCGCTGGCGCGTGCGCGATGCGAGCGTCGTCAGCGCTTCGGTAATCGTCGAGGTACTGGTGACGATCGCCGTGCAATATGCGTTCTCCGCGCTAGGCGTCATTCTGATTCTGGCCGCGACGGGCGGCGATCATGCGAGGACGATCGCGCTTGCGCTCGTGCTTTCGCTGCCGTTGCCGATCGTGACGGCTTTGCTGCTGCGCCGCGGCGGCGTTTTCCATGCGATCGAACGATTCGCGGCGAACGCGCTCGGGAGCGAACACCGGCTGTTGCAAGGCATCGACGGCGCGAAGCTCGATGCCGAAATCGACGCGCTGATGACGCGTGCCGGCACACTCGTTAAGGCGTTCATCTGGCAATTTCTCGGCTATCTCATCGGAGCGCTCGAAACCTATTGGGCCTTGGCGCTACTCGGTCACCCCGTATCGGCGGGTGGTGCGATCGCGATCGAAGCCCTGACTCAAGCCGTACGGCACGCCGCGTTTATGGTGCCGGCCGGCCTAGGCGTCCAGGAAGTCGCCGTCGTCCTGCTTGCGCAGATGTTCGGCATCGACCGCGAGGTGGGTCTTTCGCTTGCGCTCGTGAAGCGGATGCGTGAAGTGATCTTCGGCTGCGCCGCGCTGCTGTCTTGGCAATGGGCCGAGATTGTCGTCGCGCGGCGTAGCGTTCGCCGAACGCACTCGGCGCGGGACGTCAATCTCGTCCGCTGATGGGATAAGGATAAGGCCGCGCAACGCGCGGCTTGGCGGTTGCACGGTTCGGGCGGGTTTTCCGATCTATGGAAAGGAAATCGTGATCGTCGTAAGGCCGAATTGGGCTACCGCCTGATTAAAGCAGTTGCGTGGCTTGCCGTTAGGATCCGCGGACATGGTGCACGTCGCTGCCTCCGGAGTGCCCGGCAGATAGGAAGCCGGGCTACCGATCATGAGGCTTCCGATGCCATACCAAACGTGGTCGGTGAGCTGAAAAGCGTACTGGCCGGGCTGGCTTCCGCCCCAAGCGACGCTCGCGTTCCACACGAGACTTTTCGAGAAGCCGCCGCACTGGGTGGTGCGGTCGTCGAGGTTGCTCTCCGTGACTTTGACCACCTGCTTGCTATGCGGTTGGACGACAACCTTCTCGGGGTCGACCGACCGAATGCAGGTTTTCGCCCCGGTCGAGATGGTCAGGGTGTAGGCCCCCTGGTTGTCGAAGGTGACGGTGTCCACGAAGTCTGCGCTCTTGCCATGCCCAGGCGCGGTCGACTGCCGTGTTTGAGCGGAGGGCGTTGCCAGAGCGCGGTCGGCGGCTGTCGCTGCGTGCGCCGCGCCAACGGGTATCGCGGTCAGTAGTAGAGAAACGGCGACGCCGAGCACCGCGCCAACAGTGCGGTTCTCTCGGGTGAGCGGTGAAAATCCATCATTCCGGTGCGCAATCATCGTGTGGCCTTTTGTCGATCGGGCCACGGTGGCCCTAGTGTGGGTTACGTCGATGCGTTTAATCGTCCTTGGCCATCGTGATGGTGATGGGCGAGTCGCCCGGCTGATCGGCCCATGTATTGAGGCAATTGTGTCCGCCGCAAGTCGCTGCGCCGACCGTTCCGGGCGATCCGGTCGTCGCGCTAATCATCGTTTGCCATTTCGAAAAAAAGAAACCGTTGTTTTGATGGCGGAAGTCGACGGTGTACACCTTTCCGCCAGTGGGGCCGTAGGTATTGACTTGCCACACGACAAACTTGGCTCCGCCGAAACAGGGCGTGGCTGCGGCGTTTTTATCGACGATCGTGAAGATTTTTGTTCCGTGCGGCTCGACGGTGAACGTCGGGGGGCCCGGGTCCGTCATGCATTCGAATACTTCCCGGTCGAATAGCAATTTGTACGATCCGTTGCTGTTATCGATGGTGACCGTATACTCCGCTGCTTTTTGTTTCGGCTCTTTCTTCGATACGGTCGAATCGGATCGAGACGCCACGTCAGCATTGGGAGAGGGTGAATCCTCGGCTCTTAGCGGTGTCGGGGCGATTGCGAGCGCGGTCATCGCGAATATTGTCGCTTGCAACACCCGATCCCTGAGTGTGCGTTTCAATGCTTGCTTTTTTTCTTGCTCGATCATTTGGGCTCTCCATTGTGACGCTACTCGGCGGTGCGTTGCCTAACGATATGTCGCGCATGGAGAGTTATACATTTGGCGCTAATCGATGATGGCAAGTACCGCGTCGCTGTATCGAGCGATATTCACGATGTGAGAATGCGCAGGGTATTGGCGGCTTTCGAGTCGGTAGGACCGTCGCCGAATCGACTCCAGAACAGTGCGCGATCCGATTGCGTCGGGCGAAACGGCGCATATCGACAGTTGCGGCGTTTTCAATCCGTTATGACGCCGCGTTCAGAGGAAGTCATTCGCTAGCGGGCGAGATTGCGACCTTGTCATCTTGCGGATTGGGCGTGCCATTCGGATAAAAATAAATGGCCGCGATCTTGTCGTCGTAATCGAGCGCCCACTCGTTCAGGCATTCAAGGCGACCGCAGGTGGCTTTATACGGCGTGCCCGGTTTGTCGAAATCGGAGCTCAGAATACGTACGTGCCGCTCCGCAATT
>NZ_JBFLUK010000005.1:0-17400 GCF_050470685.1 Trinickia sp. NRRL B-1857
ATGTTGTCTTTTTGCGTGCAACGGCCAAGCACTTTGGTGGCGCGGCGGCGCAGTTCGGCCATCGTCGCGAATTCGGCGGCGAACGCCTCGACGGCGCCGCGTGCGCTCGCGACCAGCATTTCGACGCGCGACGCGCGTTCGCGCCCCGCTTCGTCGCCGTGCTCGACCATGTCGGCGCGGCGGCGCTTCTCGATTTCGTTCAGCCGGTGGTTCAACGCCTCGATCAGCAACGCGCGGCGCTTCGGATTGTCGAGCAGGTCGTCTTGCAGATACGGATTGCGGCGCACGACCCAGATGTCGCCGAGCACTTCGTACAGCATCCGGGCCGAGCGGCCGGTGCGGCGCTCGGCGCGCAGCTCGTCGAGCGCGCGCCATGCTTCGTCGCCCAGCAGGCGAATGACGATTTCCCGATCGGAAAACGACGTGTAGTTGTACGGAATCTCGCGCAAGCGCGGTTCGGGTTCGGCGGCGACGGCAGCCGCGGCGCCGTGCGGATCGAAGACTTGAGGTGCGTTCATGGTCGGACGGATCGATAGGCCGGCCAAGGCGTCCATCGACGTTCAAGGCCGGCAATGCGCGTCACGCGCAATGATTTCTGGAAACTGGGCGTCGGCAGCGAGGGCTCGCCGCGCGGGTAGGCGGCAGCGCAGCCTGCTCGCATCAGAAGGTCGCTAGCCGCACGATCGTGCGTGACGGGCGTGCCGCTGCGCCGCGGGACGCGCTTCCCGCGGGGCTGGGGTGAGAGGGGCCGTCCGTGGCTGCCAGCGCATTATCCGGTCCTGGTTTTAAAACAGAATTCTACCGCATCGCACGAAGACGCGTTGACGCGCGATTGAACTCGCCGCAACGGCCGAATCCGCGCCCCAACCCGCCGGCCGACCGTCCATCCGGTCAATTTTCGGGCGGCTTTCTATGCCTTGCGGTTATCCATTCGGCAGGAGAAAACCGCCGTCCGTTGGCGCTATCATTGACCCTTTCGCATCCCGCACGCCACGCGCGCCCGTTAAGCGCCTCACGCCCATGTCCTCGTCTCACGATTACCTGAAGAAAATCCTGACCGCCCGCGTCTACGACGTCGCTCGCGAGACGGAACTCGAACCGGCGCGCAATCTCTCCGCCCGGCTGTCCAATCGCGTCTATTTGAAGCGCGAGGACAATCAGCCCGTCTTTTCCTTCAAGCTGCGCGGCGCCTACAACAAAATGGTGCACATCGACGCCGATGCGCGCGCCCGGGGCGTCATCACGGCCTCGGCCGGCAACCACGCGCAGGGCGTGGCGTTTTCGGCCGCGCGGCTCGCCGTCAAGGCCGTCATCGTCGTGCCCGTCACGACGCCGCAAGTGAAGGTCGACGCGGTACGCGCGCACGGCGGCCCCACCGTCGAGGTCGTCCAGTTCGGCGAATCGTATAGCGACGCTTATGCGCATGCGATCGAGCTGCAAAAGGCGCGAGGCCTGACCTTCGTGCATCCGTTCGACGATCCCTATGTGATCGCCGGGCAAGGCACCGTCGCGATGGAAATCCTGAGCCAGCATCAGGCGCCCATTCATGCGATCTTCGTCCCCATCGGCGGCGGCGGACTGGCCGCCGGCATCGGCGCCTACGTGAAAGCGGTGCGTCCGGACATCAAAGTCATCGGCGTACAAACGGAAGACTCGTGCGCCATGGCGCGCTCCATCCGGGCCGGCGAGCGCGTCACCTTGCCCGAAGTCGGTCTCTTTTCCGACGGCACCGCGGTCAAACTCGTGGGCGAGGAAACGTTCCGCCTGTGCCGCCAGTATTTGGACGATGTCCTCACCGTCAACACGGATGCACTGTGTGCCGCGATCAAGGATGTCTTCCAAGACACGCGTAGCTTGCTCGAACCCGCAGGCGCGCTGTCGGTGGCGGGCGCCAAGCAGTATGCCGAACGCACGGGCGTGACGGGCGAAACGCTGGTCGCCGTCACCTCCGGCGCGAACATGAATTTCGACCGGATGCGCTTCGTCGCGGAACGAGCCGAGGTGGGCGAAGCGCGCGAAGCCGTCTTCGCGGTGACGATTCCCGAAGAGCGCGGCAGTTTCAAGCGCTTTTGCGAACTCGTGGGCGAGCGCAACGTTACCGAGTTCAACTACCGTATCGCCGACGCGAGCGCGGCGCACATCTTCGTCGGCGTGCAAATCAAGAGCCGAGGCGAATCGGCGGAGATCGCCGGCACGTTCGAGCAGCATGGCTTTCCCACCGTGGATCTGACGGGCGACGAACTGTCCAAGCAGCACATTCGCTATATGGTCGGGGGCCACTCTCCGCTCGCGCGCGACGAGCGCCTGTTCCGGTTCGAGTTTCCCGAACGGCCCGGTGCGCTCATGAAATTCCTTTCGTCGATGGCGCCCGATTGGAACATCAGCCTGTTTCACTATCGAAACCAAGGCGCGGATTACAGCTCGATCCTCGTCGGCATCCAGGTACCGCTGGCGGACAACGAAGCGTTCGCGCGATTCCTATCGACGCTCGGCTATCCGCATTGGGACGAGAGCGGCAACCCCGTCTATCGGCTCTTTCTTGCGTGAGACGCCTCCATTCTCGACCGGACACCATGACTCCCGAACATTCGCCGCTCGGCAAAAGCACGAGCTATACCGAACAGTACGATCCGACGCTGCTCTTTCCCATCGCACGCAGCCAAGCGCGCGAAGCGATCGGCATCGCGCAGACGCTGCCGTTTTTCGGCACCGATATTTGGAACGCCTACGAGCTGTCCTGGCTCAATATGCGCGGCAAGCCGCAGATCGCCATCGCCACGTTTTTCGTGCCGGCCGAGTCGGCGAACATCGTCGAGTCGAAATCGTTCAAGCTTTATCTGGGCTCGTTTGCGCAGACGCGCGTCGAATCCGTCGACGCGCTGCGCGAGATGCTTAAGCGCGACGTCTCGGCCGCATGCGGCGCGAGCGTCTCGGTGCGTCTCGCGACGCCCGCGGAATTTAGCAAGCTCGAGTTCGAAGAATTCGACGGACTTTCGCTCGATCGCCTCGATCTCGATGCCGACGTCTACCAACCGGATCCGACGCTGCTGACCGCCGCTCACGGCGAAGCGCCCGTGGAAGAAACGCTTTATTCCAACTTGCTGAAATCGAACTGCCCGGTAACGGGCCAACCCGATTGGGGCAGCGTGCAGATCCACTACGTGGGACCGCAGATCGACCATGCGGGGCTGCTGCGCTACATCATTTCCTATCGCTCGCACACGGGTTTTCACGAGCAATGCGTCGAGCGCATCTTCATCGACGTTCTGCGCGAGTGCCGCCCGGTGAAGCTCGCCGTCTATGCGCGCTATACGCGTCGCGGCGGGCTCGACATCAATCCGTTTCGCACCAACTACAACCTGCCGATGCCCGATAACGCGCGCACGGCGCGGCAATAAAGGCCTGCGCAAGCGCCAAAATCCGATGAAGCCGGTACGGCGGGGCCCTGGGCAACCCTAGCTCCCGCCGGAAACCTGAGCGCCGCCTCGCTTCGATCGGCTCAGAACGCCTCGCTCGCGGACGCGCCTCGATCGTCGCCGGCCGCCCTCGCGCCGCGCGGCACGAAGCGTCCCGCGCGCGCGCCCGACGGCGCGCGATCGCGGTACGACAACGCGCCGTTGACCCACACGGCGTCGATACCGTCGGCGACCTGACGCGGATTGTCGAACGTGGCCGCATCGCGCACCGTCGCGGGGTCGAACAACACGAGATCGGCGTGATAGCCGACGTGAATCTCGCCGCGCCGCTCGAGCCCGAAGCGCCGCGCGGACAACCCCGTCATCTTGCGCACCGCCTCCTCGAGCGGCATCAACCGCACGTCGCGCGCGTAGTGGCCAAGCACGCGCGGGAACGTGCCCCAAAGCCGCGGGTGCGGCAGCGGATCGTTCGGCAACCCGTCCGAACCCACCATCGACGCCGGGTGGGCCAGGATCCGCCGCACGTCGTCTTCGGACATGTTGTGGTACACCGCGCCCGCCGGCTGCAAGCGCGCCGCCGCTTCGTGCTGCGTCACGCCCCACTCGCTCGCAATGGCCGCCAACCGCTTGCCCGACGCCTCGGGATGCGGTTTGGACCAGGTCACGGTGATCTCGATGTCGCCCGTGACCTGCTTGAGATCCAGCGTGGTGGAACTGCGGTCGTACGGATAGCAGTCGCAGCCCACGTGCTGTGTCGCTCGCGCGCGTTCGAGCGACGCGAGCACTTCGACGCTGCGCCCCCAGTTGCGCGGCCCGGCGCATTTCAGATGCGAGACGACCACCGGCACGTGTGCGTGCCGGCCGATGCGGCATGCTTCGTCGAACGCGTCGAGAATCGCGTCGAACTCGCTGCGCATGTGGGTCGCGTAAAGCGCGCCCGCCTGCGCGAGCGGCGCCGCGAGCGCCATCACCTCTTCGGTCGGCGCGTGAAATGCCGACGCATACGCCAGACCGGAGGCTCAAGCCGAGCGCACCGTGCTCGAGCGCGTCGACGAGCTGTGCGCGCATCGCGTCGATCTCGGCCGCCGTCGCCCCCCGGTCAAGCCGGTCCATATGATTGCTGCGCAACGCCGTATGGCCGACGAGCGCCGCGACGTTGACGGCCGGGCGCGCGGCATTGACCGCATCGACGTACGCGCCGAAGGTGGGAAAGCAAAACGATTCGCGCTCGCCGAGCAGGTTCATCGGATCGGGCGGATCGCCGCGCAGCGTAACGGGCGATGCACTGATACCGCAGTTGCCGACGATAACGGTGGTCACGCCTTGCGAGAGCTTGGGCAGCATCTGCGGCTCGCGGATGACATGGGTGTCGTCGTGCGTGTGGACGTCGATGAAACCGGGCGCCAGCGCGCGGCCGTCCGCCTCGACGATCTCTTCGGCAATCCAATTCGAGAGGTTGCCGACGGCTGCGATCTTCTCGCCGCGAATTGCGACGTCGCGCACGACGGGCGGCTTGCCTGTCCCGTCGTAGAGCGTGGCACCGTAGATCAACGTATCGGCGGCTTCCGGATGAGAATGCATGGTTCGTCTCCGTGTGCGAGGCGCGTTAGGGCGGTGTGCCGCGGCGGGATGCGGCGGCACCGGCTTGCCGAGAATCGTACTCGCAGTTTCTGTACTATGGGAGTCCGAACGCCGGCAGGGACGCCGTCGCACGATTACACCAGGGACGACTCCGATGACATTGACGATGACGAGCTATACGGCCGCCTGCATCGACCCGCTCGGCAAGGGCTTAGGCATGGTGCCGAGCACGAGTGTGCCGCTCGACTCGGCGAAGAACCTCGAATGGAATCTGCTCGACGAAAACGTGAGCTTGCCGGCCGCTGTCCTCTACGCGGACCGGATTGAGCACAACTTGAAATGGATGCAAGACTTCATCGCCGAATACGGGCTGAAGTTCGCGCCGCACGGCAAAACGACGATGGCGCCGCAATTGTTTCGCCGGCAGCTCGACACGGGCGCTTGGGGGATTACGCTCGCCACGGCCCATCAAACGCGCGCGGCCTACCATGGCGGCGTCGAGCGCGTGTTGATGGCCAACCAGCTCGTCGGCAAGCAGAACATGGCGATGATCGCCGAGCTTTTGTCCGATCCTGACTTCGACTTCTTTTGCCTCGTGGACTCGCCGGATGGAGTCGATCAGCTCGGCACCTTCTTCAAGGCTGCCGGCCGCCGGTTGCAAGTGTTGATCGAACTGGGGGTGCAAGGCGGACGAACGGGCGTACGCGACGATGCCCAGCTCGAAGGCGTACTCGCCGCGATCGCTCGTCACGAAGGCACGCTGGTGCTCGCCGGCATCGAACTGTACGAGGGCGTGCTGGCCGACGAGCAAGCCGTGCGCGCGTTCTTGCGGCGGGCGGTCGATACCACGCGTACGCTCGCGCAGGCAGGCCGCTTCGAGCGCAGCCCAGCGATCCTGTCGGGCGCGGGTTCGGCCTGGTACGACATCGTCGCGGAGGAATTTGCCGCGCAATCGAAGGCGGGCGCGATCGACGTGGTGCTGCGCCCCGGCTGCTATCTGACGCACGACGTCGGCATCTATAAGAAGGCACAAACCGAGATCCTCGCGCGCAATCCGATCGCGAAGAAAATGGGCGAAGCCTTACTGCCGGCGTTGCAGCTCTGGGCGTACGTGCAGTCGATTCCGGAGGCGGACCGGGCGATCGTCGGTTTCGGCAAGCGTGACGCGGCCTTCGATGCGGGCATGCCCGTCCCGGCGCGCCACTATCGGCCCGGCGCCGACGCACCGCGCGAGATCGCACAGAGCGAGGGCTGGGAAGTCACGGGGATGATGGATCAGCATGCCTATCTGCGCATCGTTCCGGGCGCCGATCTGAAAGTGGGCGATATGCTCGCCTTCGATATTTCGCACCCGTGTCTAACGTTCGACAAGTGGCGGCAGTTGCTCGTCGTCGACGAGCGCTACCGCGTGACCGAGGTGATCGAAACGTTTTTCTGAGATGCCGGCTGGCGCGTCACCGGCGACGGTCGCCCGGCGCAAGCTGGCCGCCCTCGCCGCTCGAGTTCGTCGTATCGCCGGTAAGCGGCGGCGAGTCGGCCACTTCGCCGATCCTCGCCTCGAGCTTCGCCAACGCGTCCGATAACGCCGACAACGCATCGTCCGGCAGCGCCCCCATCGTTTCGAGCAAGAACGCGTTGCGCTGCGGCAAGCTCGCATCGACGGCGTGGCGCCCTTCGTTCGTCAACCGGACATTCGTGATGCGGTTGTCGCGCGCGTCGACGCTGCGCTCGATCCAACCGAGCGCTTCGAGCGATTTCAACTGACGCGTCAGCGCGCCCGGATCGATCCGCAGCCGTTCGACGAGCCGCTTTTGCGACCACTCGCCGTCGGGGTCTGTAAGCGCGAGCAAGATGCGCCAGCGGGGCATCGCATGCCCCACTTGCGCTTCGAACGCCGACATGAACGAGCGATAGGTTCGGCCGAACTGCTGAACGATCGCGATGTAGTCTTCCATGGTGCAACCCTTATTCCTTTGTCGGCGCTATTCTGCCGCAGGTACGGGCTCGCCACGACGGGTGATGCTCACGTGCGGTACGCTCGCGCACCGCCAGAGCGCGACGAGCGCGACGACGGCCGCCACGGCGAGACCCGCGTGAATCGCGGTAACGAGCGACACGCGTGCTTGTTCGAGCAACGCGGCGCCGTCATGGCCCGCATGCGCGAGCGATTCGAGCAGCGTACGTTGAGCGTTTTGATTGACGAGGATTTGCGGATCGCGCATGGTGGACCACCATTGCATGGCGTTCGCATCGGTCAGCGCATCGCGCACAGCCGCGAGCGTAAAGATGGGTGATCAGCGTGCCCGTCACGGCCGCCCCGAACATGCCCCCGATCATGCGCAGCGATTGCAGCAAAGCAGTGGCGATCCCTAAGTGCTCGCGTCCGGCCGTTTCCTGGGCGAACACCGTGAGGTTCGGCAGCACGAAGCCGAGACCCACCCCGGCCAGCATCATGAGCCCCATGAGCAGCGGGTGCGGCATCGAACGCGTGGCCGCCGCCGTACCGATGCAGGCACACGCCAACAGCGCGCAGCCGACGTAGAGCATCGCGTTGGGCCGGCGGATGCGCGTTACGATACGGCCGTTGAGAATACTGCCGATCGTGATGAATACGACGAGCGGCGTGATCAGCAGGCCCGCATCCTTGGGCGAGAGTCCGAAGCCGCCTTGCAGCAGTAGCGGCGCGTAAAAAATCAACGAAAACATCGAGTATCCGCCGAGCACCGACAACGTGAACAGCGCGGCGAGACTGCGATTGGCGAACATATCGAGCGGCAGAATCGGCTGGGCAGCGCGCTGCTCCCATTTCCACAGCGCCACGGCCGAGACGGCGGCTGCCACGCCCAGTGCCCCGACGCCGCGCGATAAGCCATGCTGAGACAGCGATTCGACCAGCAATTGCAGGGAACCGAGCGCGAGCGCGATCAACAACGAACCGGGCCAGTCGAGCCGAATCTTGCCGCCAGCCTTCAGATGCCGGACATGCGGCAGATAGCGCCAAACGAAAACGAGCGAAAGCAAGCCGACGGGAAGATTGACGTAAAAGGCGGAGCGCCAGCCGTAGTACTGCGTCAGAAACCCGCCGAGCGACGGCCCGATCGCATTCGCGATCCCGAATGCCGAGCTCATGAGGACCTGCCAACGCAGGCGCACCACCGAGTCGGGAAACAGATCGGGGATGCAGGCGAATGCCGTGCCGACGAGCATGCCGCCGCCGATGCCCTGTAACGCGCGCGCGATCACGAGAAACAGCATGCTATTGGCCGCGCCGCACAGCACGGATGCTCCCGTGAAGACAACGATGGAGGCGATCACGAACGGCTTGCGCCCGAAATAGTCGCCCAGTCGCCCGAAAATCGGCACAGTGATGACGGACGTCAGTAAGTAGGACGTCGCCACCCAGGCATAGAGCTCGAAACCGCGCAACTCGGCGACAATCGTCGGCAACGCGGTACCGACGACGGTCTGATCGAATGCGACCAGCATGGTGACGAAGGAGATGCCGAGCATGGCGAGAAGCGACTCACGGAACGGCAGCAGCTGCCCGCGCGAGTGATGAGCGGCGGTGTGAACGGCCATTTTTTGAGGAAGCAATCGTTGATGCGTCAAAGAATGCCGAATGATAGCATGGCCGCATAGAATTTGCTGGGGAGCGGCAGGCCGCGCTATCGCCGATTCGTGCGCTTCTCCCCTCTTTTTCCCTCAATTTGCCACATGGAACCGATCCCTATCTTAGGGCCGCAACTCACCGTCGACGATCTCGCCGCCTTGGCCGAGGCTAAACGGGCGCTTGAAAGACAGCCGCTGGCGATGAAGCTGGCGGGTGCGGTTGGCATGCCGATCGAGCGTTTGCTCGCGCGATTGCCGGCTTATGCGCACGAAACGATCGCCGATGCCACGCGCCGCGCGCTCGACGCCAGCTTACGCACGGCGCTCGCAACGCTCGGCAAGCCGGAGCCGGCGCTCGAGGACGGCACCGCCCGGCCGCGCACAGCGGCAAGCGGCAAGCCGCGCGATTGGCTTCACAAAGTGGCTGTCGCGACGACAGGCGCCGCGGGCGGCGCATTCGGCCTTGTCGCGCTGCCGGCCGAATTGCCTCTCACGACCACGCTGATGTTCCGGTCCATCTGCGCTATTGCGCGCAGCGAAGGCGAAGATCTACGCGAGGCGCATGCGCGGCTGCAATGTCTCGCCGTATTCGGGATGGGGAGCAACGCTCAAGACGAGGAAGCCGACTTCGGCTACTTCATCGCCCGCGGCGCACTCGCGCAGGCGATCTCGAAGGCGTCATCGGAACTGGCCAGCAAGGGCGTCGCGGCACATGGCGCCCCCGCGCTCGTGCGGCTCATGAACGTGATCGCGGCCCGTTTTTCCGCTCAAGTCAGCGAACAGATCGCGGCCAAATCGATCCCCGCGATCGGTGCCGTGCTCGGCGCCGCCGTCAATACCGTCTTCATCGATCACTTCCAGCAGACGGCGCACGGACATTTCACCGTTCGCCGCCTCGAGCGGCGCTACGGCACCCCAGCCGTACAGGCGGCCTATCGCGCGATCGAATCGACGGCGGCAGCGCCGGCTACGCGCTCGCGCGCGTGAGTTCGCACGAACAGCGTCGCCCGCTCGAGGGCTTGCTTCGCCTCGGGTACGAAAGGCGTCCACAAGTGCCATACGTGCGGCATTTTCGGCCAGATCTCGCATTGCACCGAGACCCCCGCCGAACGTGCGCGCTCCGCCACGCGTCGCGTGTCGTCGAGCAGCACTTCGGTGCTGCTCGCCTGAATCATCAGCGGCGGCAGGCCCGATAGATCGGCGTACACCGGAGAAAGATAGGGATGCGTCGGATCGGCGTCGCCGACATAAAACTTCGCAGCCCGCCCGATGGCGGCTCCGCAAAACATCGGGTCGATACCGTCGTTGGACTCGATCGTGCCGCCCGTGGCCGCGAGATCCGTCCACGGCGAGAAGAGGACCCCGGCCGCCGGCAACGGATCGCCGGCATCGCGTAGCGCGACGAGCGTCGCCAACGCAAGGCCGCCGCCTGCCGAATCGCCGGCAATGACGATCGAATCGGCAGGGACGTCTCGGGCAAGCAGTCGTCGATAGGCGGCGAGCGCGTCGTCGAGCGCGGCCGGAAACGGATGCTCGGGCGCGAGCCGGTAGTCCAGGGAGAATGTGCGGGCACCCGAACGCGACGCGAGCGCGAAGACGAGCGGACGGTGCGATGCCGGCGAACAAAAATAATAGCCGCCGCCATGGCAATACAGAATCGTGCGCACCGGCGAGCGCCGGGCGAGATCGGCTGGACGCTCCAACCATTCGCCGCGCAGCGGCGCATCGGACGGCGACATCTGCTCGGTCAACCGCCAACCGGCCGGCACCTTCGGCCGCCGAATCCGCGCGCTCGCGTGAAGACGCGCCCGCTCGACGCTCACATGCGGCTTGAGCGTTTCAGGGCGAAATTGTTTCTTGAGCAACCAACAGGCGACGGCGCTTTGCCAGCTCATCGCTATCCACTCCGCGCTTAACTTGATTCTCGACGCTAACCGCCATGGTACGTGGACAAACGCGAAAGCGCTGCGGCGCCGGCGCAGACTGTGCGCGGGAACGCACTTCCCGCGCAACGAGCGGCCCGGCATTGCTCGAGCGCGATGAATCCCTTAGTTGGCCGGAACGACCTGCCCGCGGATTTCGCCGCTCGGGTTGGCCGCAGTATGCACATTGAAGTACCACTTGCCGTTCATCAAGTCGTCGGCTTGCGCGTCGGTGAGCGTCTTCTCGCCTGCGATCGGGCTCGCGAGCTTATCCTTGGGAATACCGACCTGAACGCCGGCATTTTGACCGACGGGCGCGGGACCGTGGAAATGCGCCATCGTCGCGGGCCCGGTTAGCCCTTCGTACGTAACCTGCCATTTGAGGTCTTTCGAAGCCGTATCGAAGGTCGCCTGCAATGCGCCATGACCCTTGGACGTCTTGGGCGGCACCTCGCTGGACGGCTCGAGATTGGCCTTCAGCGAAACGGTGTCGGCGAACGCGGCGCCCGTTGCGACCGCCCACAACAAAACGGCCAGATTCAGCTTTCGCATTACATGCATCTTGCTCTCCTGTTTGTTGAGGCCGCCTGTGCGAACACGCTCCGCACCCCAGTTGCGGCGGCTCCACATACTAGAACAAGTTGAAGAACATCGTGCGACAGCAGCGCAAGCGAGACGAACGCAGCGTCAGCAGACCTTGCGAAACATCGTGTCCACGACGGTGCCCGGGCTCACCGCCACCCAAGCCGAATCGCCCGAGCGCAGCGCGCCGGCCGGCGAGCCGTCCGCGCCCAGATAGTGCGTATCGAGCGCGCGCCACTGCTTACCGGCGCAGTCGATTTGATACCGCGTGACGGAAACCGCAACCGGCGCACTCGCCCCGGGCATCATCGAAGACGACTTCCACGTGGTCTTCGCGGTGTATTCGATATAACCGTCTGAATCGGTTGCAATGCTGTCGGTATCGACTGCGTAGGCTAGATCGCTGGCGCTTTTCAAAGGCGTCCATTGCGTGGCATCGGCGTACGCCACGGAACCTAGTGCAACAGTGAAGACGATCAAAGGGCGGAGCCAATTCATGTTTTGTTTCCTAACGTTCGGAATGGCCCGGCTTTGCGAAATCGCTAATTATTTTGGTGTCCTGCATATTTTTTTGCACGATGGCTCAGATTCTAGCAGAGCATAGTGTGAAAGCCTCCCGAAAATCTCGTGTATTGGTCCGCCCTGGCGCAAAGTGCAGGGGTGTGCTAACCACCTTGCGAGGATGCGTGCGCCGAATGCGAACGCGGCATGCGCCCGTTACCGCGCCGCCGACGCGGCGGTCGCGTCGCTCGCCGAGTCGACGACTTCGAAGTCTTTCGCGCGTAGGCTGACTTTGCGTGCATAGGCGGTGGAACCGCCATAGCTCTTGAGGGCGGCGCCCACATCGCCGCGAGCCGATTCCAAGTAGCCGTGCAAGATGGCCGAGCCCGCCTCGATGTTGGTGGCCGGTTCGGTCAGGTCGAGGTTTTTGACGAGCCTCTTATGCGCTGCCGGGACGACCTGCATGAGTCCCGTCGCGCCGTGCCTGCCGCGCGCATGGTCTTGGAAACGCGACTCGATCGAGATGATCGCGAGCACCAGCGCGGGCGGTAGCGAGTACTTCGATGCCGAGGTCATCACCGCCGAGGAGATCTGTTCCGCTTTGGCACGCGCGAGTCCGAACTTTTGCGTGAGCATCTCGCGGATGCGGTGGACTTGCCCGGACCCCGTTCCCGTTGCCGTCACCGCAGCGCCATCCGACGCGGCTACGGCCCCCGACGCTTCGCTCGGCGCACTGGCGCTCACACCGGCCGATGCGGCCAGCACGCGCGATGCTTCGGACTCCTGCGCAAATGCGGACGCGGACGCAGCCAGACCGAACGAGAGTAGCAACGCGAAAAAGAGTCGTGTCATCAGGCACTTAAGAGAAAAGGGGTGCGCCGCATTATAGCGGCTCATTCCGGGACTTTCAGGGGCTCGATTGAATTCATCAGTCGATTAAAAGGGCCGTGTCGAGGTACCCGATCGCCGCCCGCGCCGGTTAAGGCCGCGTTAAGCAACCGCAGCGGACAATCGGCCTGGCTCTCACGACGACGTCCCCATGGCACTAAACGAACTCGAAGCGCTGAACCGCGCGCTGTTTTTGGCGATCGATGCAACGCCGTCCACACCGGCCTTAGGCATCGCCGTTGCCGCCTTCGTCGCCAACGGCCTGATTTGGTCCATCCCGCTTCTTTTGATCGGCCTTTGGCTGTCGGCCGACACACATCGTCGCGAAACGGCGCTGCGAGGATGCGCCGTCGCACTAGTTGCGCTCGGCGCGAATCAGTTGATCGGCCTAGCTTGGTCGCACCCGAGGCCCTTCATGATCGGTCTCGGACATACGTTTCTCGCGCACGCACCCGACTCTTCGTTTCCGAGCGATCACGCGACGGTCTTCGCCGCGCTTTGCGTGACCCTCTTCGCGCAGCGGATGACACGTCTAGGTCTCGCGACGTTCGCAAGCGGCTTGGCTGTGGCGTGGGCTCGCATTTTTCTCGGGGTCCATTTCCCGCTCGATATGATCGGCGCCGCAGGCGTAGCCGTTGCGGTACACATCGCACTAACCCCGGCATGGAGGCACGCCGGGCCGCGGTTGACCCAATGGGCTGTCGCTATCCATCGGCGCGTGTTTGCCGCGCCCATTCGGCTGGGCTGGCTGCGGCCATAATCGAGCGCGCCGCCGTCTGCATGTTTCTTGCAACGCAAGCTTGAAGTTGGCTTTTAGAGCCGCTTTCGCGTCCTTTTAAACCCGGCGTATTCCGCCACCGTTAATGAGTAAAAAGCCTAACCAAATACCCAATTCTGTAAGCAGAGATTTCGAAACAACAGCACCGAGAATAACCACGGCATAAAGCGCCAAACCTTCCCGACTTCCGGCTCGTCGCATTGCTCCCCCTCATGGGGGATGGTTCCATCACGTCTACAGATCACTGACCTAAACACGCGCATCGAAGACGCGGGGATGGACCATGCCTAAAGTAGCGGAACCCGACCAGCAGTTGAGCCGGCCGCTCGCGCCAGCCGGCTGCGACGGGGCAGCGCTCTCGCTGCCTAGGCCCGTTTTATCGGGGCCGAACAATGTGTGCACCGGAGTGACTAGCCCGGCGATCGTCACCAAGCGAAACGACACCATGCGAAGTACTACGGCTTGGCTCAATAAGGGCTTACGCGGCGCATGGCGCGCGGCTAAATATTTGATACCCGACGAGTTGTTTCTGCGGCTCTCGCATCGGCGTCATGTCGGGCGTTTTCCGAGCCTGGGCGCGCCGAGGACATTTAACGAATTCATCCTACAACGCTGCCTGCACCCCGAGCCGCTGTGGAGCGTGCTCGCCGATAAACTCGCCGTGCGCGAGTTCGTCAAAGCGCGCATCGGAGAGGAGCATCTGATTCCGCTCATCGCCGTGCCCGAGGTATTTACGGAGGAGGTCTTCGCTTCGCTCTGCCGAACGCGTTCGTCATGAAGACGAACCACGGCTGCGCCTTCGTCAAGATCGTCGAGGACAAGCGCCAAACGTCCTTCAAAGAATTGAACCGGCTCGCGCAAGCATGGCTCGCCCAGGACTTTTATCACTCCTCGCGCGAACGACACTACCGGCCGATCAAGCCGAGGCTCTACTTCGAGCAGTTGCTGGTGGACCGGGCCGGCAATATTCCCGCCGATCTAAAAATGAATATGTTCGGCCACGATCGAAACGGACCGATCATCTACGCGGGCATTGTCGCGGACCGGTTCGGCACGCCCCACGGGGATGTCTTCGACGTGAATTGGAATCACCTCGACCTCGCCGTGGGCCACTACCCGCGCAGCAAGATCCCGCCCCTCAAGCCGCCGCATTGGGACGAGATCGTACGTCTTGCGACGCGGCTGGTCGACGGACTCGGTTACGTACGCCTCGATCTTTATGTGCCCGACGGCAAGATTTATTTCGGAGAACTGACTTTTACGCCGGGGGCAGGCGTCTTTCCGTTCCACCCGGACCGCTACGACTACGAATGGGGGCAACTATTTCGAAACATGACCGAACAAGAACGGCCGATCGATAACGAGACATTCAAACAAGGCTCGCGGGTATGACCATGCAGACGACCGACACGAATACGAACACGACCAACGGCATGACCCTCACCACATCCTCGGATATCGCTCGCGCGCTTGCCGAAATCGAGCGAACGCTTACGCCTTCGACCGATATCGATGCGCTAACCGATACCCGCGTGCGCGAGACGTATGCGGCAGCCTCGCTTGGATGCAGCGCTTCATCATGCAGCCCCACTCCGATCTCGGGCGCAAGGGTGCCGTGTGTCCGTTTGCAAAGCCCTCGCATGAAGAGCGCGCGTTGCTGTTCAGCGCCTTCGATGCCGCGGACATGCCGTTCGATACGTACATCGGCGCCTTGATGCGGCTTCCGTACCTTTTCAATCGCGTGGCGGCGGAGCGGCCCGAGCCGTCCGAACTCCTTTCGCTTGCGGTGTATCCGCTCGGGTTGCAGGACGAGGAGCACTACAAGTTCATCGACTGCGCACACATGATCTTGAAGCCGTTCTACATGGAGTGCGGGTTGATGTTGGGCGAGTTCCATCCCACGAGCAGCGTACGAGGGGCGCATTCGGACTCGTTTCGACCCATGCGTGCCGACAAGCCGCTATTGGTGATACGCGCGATGGCACTGCACGACGCCCTGTTCATCGACGGCGCGTCGACGCCGATCGGCATGCGCGTACACGAGCTCGAATGCTATCTGCGCTGGAACGCCGAGCGCTTGTCCGCCACCGAAAAGGCGCGCGTAGCGATCGGCTCGCGCAACGCAAGGCACAGCTTGCCGCCGTCGACGCCATCGCCCAACCGGCGGGGCAGACAGCCAGTGTCTGAAACCGGAAATCCGCAAATGCAATACCGCTTGGCGCGATGCGCGCCGGCCGCAACGAGCGGCCAACGTATTCGTAGGTCAATCGATAACGGAAAGGGGAGTGTGTGCGATGGAAGAACTCGCGTGGGAAGAGTGGCAAACGCTTTGTGAGATGATGAACGGATACATCAAGACGCAAGTGCTATCCACCGCGTGCGATCTCGGCGTCTTCGACGTCATCGAGCGAGGCGCCACGATCGAATCGCTCGCAAAGCGGCTCGAGATCGACGAGCATGGCTGCCGGGTGCTGCTGTTGGGCCTCAAGCAGCTCAAACTTGTGAGCGTCAGCGAAACCGGTGCCATCACGAATGCGCCGCTCACGCGTCGCTGCCTGCTGCGCAACGCGGAGCAGTCGATGGTGCCTTTCGTCCACCTGAACGATAAGATCCAACACCGCGCGTGCTTACATTTCACGCGGGCGCTGCGCGAAGGCCGCAACGCGGGTTTAGATGAGTTTCCCGGCGATTCGGCGACGCTCTACGGCCGCATGGCCACCGATCCCGCGCTCGAGCGCCTTTTCCACGAGGGGATGGGCGCCTATACGCGACTGTCTCCGCGCATGATGAAGGTGAGCGAGTTCGCCGACGTCTCGATGCTGCTCGACCTCGGTGGCGGCGACGGTACGAACGCGATTCGACTGTGCGAGCGCTATCCGTCCTTGATGGTGACCCTCGTCGATCTGCCTTCCGTGATCGAGAAGGCCCGCGCCAATATCGAGGCGAACGGCCTCACCGATCGCGTGACCTGCGTGGCCGTGGATATGTTCTCCGATCCTTGGCCCGGCGGCTGCGACGGTGTCATTTTCTCGCACGTAGCTTGAAATCTTCTCGCCCGAGAAGATCCAGTTTCTTTACAAGAAGGCCCGCGCCTACCTCGAACGCGACGGACAGCTTTTCGTTTGGTCGTTGATGTGCGACGACGACGAAGCCGGCGGCTTGCAATCGGTGAAGTCCTCGCTCTACTTCGTCACCGTTGCAAGCGGCGAAGGCATGGCCTATCCCGTACGCGATCACATTCGTTGGCTGAACGACGCAGGCTTCAATACGGTAATGAAGTACGATGCGCGCGCGATCGATCATTGCGCGCTGGTCGCGCGATAAGGCCGCGGTCACGCTCCATCGAAACGAAGCGAGCGAGGCCGACCGCGCCTCGTTCGCCTAAGTCGAGCTGCCGGATAGCGGTATGCTCGAGTTCGCTTCGATTTTCCGCCGTTCCGCGCCCTCCCTCACCTTTCCTTGCGCCCTCCCCGCCGCAGCGGCGGACGAACGCCGGCTCGACGGTTCCTTGATGCGTTGAACGATCGTTCGACGCCAGCCCACTTATAATGCGTGCCGCGGGTTCCGCCACCGTCCAAGTCGCATATTTATAAAAAAGACGGGGCTCACGCCGTTCCGGCCCGCGAATAAAAAGTTACCTGAGAGCCACAATGACAAAGATTGACGTTTCCGCGAGGAGCGCCGGTTCCGCTTTATTGTTTTTGAGCTGCCTGGTCGCGACTGGTTCGGCGCAGGCCACAAAGCATAAGACGCTTCACGCCGACGCCGCCGTCGAATCGGCATCCTCAGTCTCCTTGCTGGTACCGGCCGACGCCAGCATCCCGAGCGACGTTTGGAACGATCCCCGTTGGCGGCAGGGTCCGCTGACCGCTCAGTTGGGCCATGTCGCCACGCTGATGGTGCCGGCGGGTTTTCGGTACCTGCCGCCGCTTCCGGCAAGACTTGACGACGATGCACCCGATGCCGGCGAGGCAAACGACGGATCGAGCGATCAATCGAACGACTCGCTGAGCGCCGTGATCGCCCCCGACGACGGCAGTTGGACTACGCGCATCGCGCTGGCATATACGGGGTACATCGATACCCGCGACATCGATTTGAATCCCGACGATCTGGCGCGAAC
>NZ_JBFLUK010000006.1:0-15237 GCF_050470685.1 Trinickia sp. NRRL B-1857
GAGGCGCCCAGCGTCCGAGCGATGCGCCGCATACGTTCGTCGGGATAGACCGTATCGACGGGCACGAACGGCGCACCGAGCAGCAGCGCACCGGTCATCGCCACGAAAAACTCGGCTTCCTTATGCCCACGCACGATCACGGGCGTATCGCGATCGAAGCCCTCGGCACGCGCAGCGATGCACCAAGCGGCCGCCGCGCGGGCCAACTCGCGCCAACTCAGCTCGGCGTCCGCGGCGATGACAGCCGGCGCGTCGGGACGCACATCCGTATCGACGAAACGGCTCTCGACTAAATCGAAACGCATCTTGGCCGCCTATCGAGTCGGGGTGTTGTCGGCGATATAGGCGGCCAACGCCGTCACGCTCGCCAGATGTTCGCCGATCTCGGTCGGCGGCACCTGCACGCCGAACATCGTCTCGACGCGCAGAGCGATCTCGACCGCAAGGACCGAATCCACGAGACCGATTCGATCAACGGGGTATCCGCCTCGAGCCGGCGCATCACGACCGATTCCACGAGCGCCCGGACTTGCTCCAGGGAAGCGGCCGGCGCCGCCGGGGTTTGGGTTGACGTCATCGAGATCTCCCTTCGAATAGAAACAGTCACTGAGTCAGAACTGGAAATACAGGAACCGCACTTCGCCGTGCAATTGCGCGGCGCATACGAGCACGAGCAGCACCACCACCGCCGTCCAACGCCACGACGGGAACCATGCGAGCCGCGCCGGCACCGCACCCGACGCGCGCTCGAGCGCGCGGTGAAAAGCGCCCCATCCATTCATGCGAATTCGGTGCGAACCAAGCGATCGCAAGCGCTAGCGCCACGAGCGGCGCCGGCATCGTCCGGCCCAACGCGAGCCGCAGCCAAGCGAACCCGTGCACGCCGGCGTCGAGCGGCGGCCATGCGTTCGCACCCAGGCCTCGCATGCCGGCCATCGCCTTAAGCATCGCGAGCGCATCGCTCACGCCATGCGCGCGGAAAAAGACGAAGGCCACCAGCGCGGCGACGAAGGTCGTCGATACGCCCGCAACATGGCGCACCCGCGCACCGAACCGGTCGAGGACGGCGCCGGCCCGCCGCGCGACGCGCGCCAGTTGCGCCAAGCGTGATTGACGGTCAGATACGCCGCGTGCAATAGGCCGTAGATCAGGTATTGAAGACCCGCGCCATGCCAAATCCCCGCGAGGCCCATCGTGTAGAAAGTCGGCACGGCAATCGTCGCCGCGAAGCCGAAGGCGAGCCTTGCGCCGCGCGCCCGATCGGCAAGCCGCGCGACGCTCGCCGGCGATTGATCCGCATCGACAACGGGTAGTACAGATACGCGGTGAGATAACGCGTGAGCGTCATATGCCAGCGCTGCCAAAAGTCGATGATGCTAGCGGCCTTGAACGGCGAGTTGAAGTTCAACGGGAAGCGCACGCCGAACATTTTCGCCAGACCGACGGCCATGTCCGAATAGCCCGAGAAGTCGAAGTACAGTTGCAGCGCGTAAGCGAGGGCCGTGCCCCAAGCCGGCAACGCGCCCAACGCGCCGGGCGCCGCGAAGCCGGCGTCGGCATATGGCGCGATGGGATCGGCCAGCAACAGCTTTTTGGCCAAACCGATCGTGAAGACGCTCGCGCCGATCGAGATGTTTTCCGCCCGCAACCGATACGTCTCGCCCTGAGCGAACTGCGTCATCATCTCTTTGTGATGCAGGATCGGCCCCGCGATCAGATGCGGGAAGAACGTGACGAATTGCACGAACCCGAGCGCATCGGAGCGCTTGACGATCCCTGCATTGCAATCGAGCAGGTAGCCGATTTGCGTGAACGTGAAAAACGACACGCCGAGCGGCAGCACGACGCTCGCCGACGTATGCGCAAGCCAGCCGTGCGGCGACAAGCCGAACCACTCGATGAGCGCACGGCCGTCACCGCCCAATACTTGTATCGCACGAGCAAGCCGATATCGATACAGATCGCTGTCGCGAGCCATGCGCGTCGGCCGCGCGAGCGCGGCGCGCAGGCGAGGATCGCGCGGCTCATGCCGTAATTGAAAGCGATCGACGCCGCGAGCAAGGCCACGAACGCCGGCGCCCATGCGCCGTAAAAGACGAACGACGATAGACACAGCCAGGATGCGGCAAGGCGCGGCGAGCGAGCGCCCACCGCGTAGTAGACGGTCAGCGCGATCGGCAAAAAGAGCGTCAGGAAGACGAACGAGTTGAACAGCATCGGTATCTTCCTCTCAGTCTCGGCGGCTCGAGTCGCCGGCCTTGCCGGTCGGCGCCGCTGCCGATACAGGGGCTTCGGACAACCCGTCCTCCGACATCTCCCAGACCACGACGCGCAGCGAGCGCGGCCACGTGGCGCGCTGCGCCCAGATTGCCGCGAGCGCCCGATCGAATCGTCCGTCGTCCAAGCTCACGTTCCATACCTCCTGGCCTAGTGCTCGCCCCAAACGATCGGCGAAGCCGCTGCGCCGCGAGAACGAGCTGCCGGCGAGCAGCACTTGCGCGGCGGCGTGTCGTCGAGCAAGCCGCCGGCGCGCTCGGCGCGGATCGTCTCGGCGACCTCGACGTCCATGGCGGGCCGCCAGCCGTCGGGTACGTTGGCCAGTCCGGCCAGTTGCAGCAGATCGCCCACGCGCGGGCGCACGCCCGCGTCTTGCGTCGTCGTGAAACGCGTCGGCCCGCGCCCGCCGACGCGCGGCAAAAGGGCGGCGGCCAACGCATCGGCAGCCGCTTGCGCGCCTCGCGCGTTCCAATGCACGTCCGTGCGATAAAACGCCGGGCGCGCGGCCGTCAACGGACCGAGCAAGTCCACCTGCGCGACGCCCTCGCTCGCGAGCGCATCGCGCCACGCGTTCCAGCGCGACGTCATGCGTGCGTCCTGATGCAAACCGCACAGCGCCTCGGTTTCGACGCGAGCCTTATCGGGCACTGTCGCAACGACGAGCATCACGCCTTGGCGCTTGAGGCGCATCGGCATACCGGCGCATCGTGGCGATTTGCGCTTGCAGCTTGGCCCTCTGCCGGCGCGAGTGCTTGCGGCGGCGGACGCAGTCCATTCGTATAAAAGAGCCAACCGGGACAACCCTCGCTGACTTGCGGCCCCAAGTCGCCCAACAGGCGGTATCGCACGGCAGCACTCGCCCGTCGCAAGGCCGCCGCATAAGGAACGTCGATCGCGCGATCGACGGCGCGTATCGCGTCGCCGCTACGCCACGCCGCGGCATCCTCGAGCGTAGGCGTCGAGTCGGTCTTCGCATGCTTGGCGAGCGAGGTGAGCGCCAGCGCAAATCCCGCGAGGAGCAGCGCGGCCACGCACGCCGACATCGCGCGATGCCCCTGCCGCAACACGGCGCGCGCGCGCGATGCCTCCTGCTCGCGCTCGCCGTCGGAGCCGGATTCATGCCGGTGCGCGACCTCGCTCATCGCGCCAGCGCCTTCTCGACGCGGTCGAGCCACGCCCCTTCGGCAATGATCGACGGGGCGTCCCACTGCCCCGACGCGCCGGGCCCGTAAGCCATCTGCCCTTCGTTGAACTGCCACACCAACGCTTGCGGCTTTTGCTTCGCGAAGGCCGGCGACTCGAGGTAGTTCAGCAGCGTCTTCCACGGCCCCGTATCGCCGAACGTCCAGGTCAACCCGACCGGGCGCGCGAGCGTATGCGCGAGCCGCTGCGGAAAGCCGAGGTACGGCTGCACCATGCTGTTGCCCACCACTTGCACGACCGGAACCGCATCGGCCAACAAGCCGCCGTCATCGGCTTGCTCGCGCACGATGAAGCGATCTTTGCCGATCACGCGCCGGCGCTCGGGCGGCAGCAACGTGGCGAGATCGCCGAAGTCCATTGCCTCGGTCCATTCGCCGAGCGCGGGAGGCGCGGACATCTCGCCCGGCAACGCACCGGCCGCCGACAGCCGGTCGGCCGTCGCATCGGCAACGGCCTCGGCGGTATGCGCCGACCAGTGGTAGTCCGCCCGGATGTAGGTGCTGTCTTGACTGGTATCGACGTTCGCGAGCGCCGCTACCGCATCGACAAAATCGATACCGGCTTCCTTGCCGTGCGCGAGGATCGCCGCGTAGCGCTGCGCGACCGCAGCGGAAAGCGCGGTGCCCTCGGGCAGCTTGTCGGCGGCGGCTCGCGCCTTCAGCGGTGCCACGATGATCGTGCAGCGAATGCCGTGCGCCTTCAGTTTGGCGGCGGCCGCGCCGATCAGGTCCACCACTTTGAGACAGGCGGCCGTATCGTCGTCCACATAGCTTTCCCAGCCCGGAAACAACCAGCGGTCGCGCCCCTCGATCACGGCTTGCCGCGCCGCCAGCGCCGCGCGCGGGACGAACGACAGCCCGGCCGCGAACGGCGCGGCCGCCAGGGCGAGTAGCAAGCGTCGCCGGCGCAAAGCGGGCACGCTGCCCGCAAGTGAAAGATGATTCGATTGCATCGCTGAAGTGACCTCTAGAAATCTAAATGGCGCGTGACGGCGCGGCTCATCGCGCGGGCCAGTTCAGCGCGTCCAACGCGCCGCTGAGCACCGGATGCGTGGCTAAGCCCGACAGAAAGAGGCTGAAGCTTTGGCCGGCCGCGAGCCGAGGCAGCTCGAACGGCGGCGACACCGCTTGCCCGCATACCGCGACAAGCGAGGCCGCGACGGGATTGATCGAGCGCGAGGCCGCGTGGCCCGTGGCGACGCCCGTGAAGACGGCCGATGCGGGGCTGCGCTCGAGCGCGATCTTGCCGTCGCATCCCTCGACGAAATTGAACACGCGCAATTGAGCCCGCAGCGCGTCCGCGCTAGCCGCCGGCGCGGCGATGGGCGTCGCCCGCCAGGCGCCCGACGCGTCGCGCTCGAGCGCCACCGTGATGGTCTCGCCCACCGTATCGGCGCCGGCTGCCGGTGCCGCGCCCTCCGATCCCGTGGGTATGCCGCCGTCGACGCGCACCTTCAGCGCCGTGCCGGGGCGCACGACATCGAGGCGGCTCGCCGCACCGGGCGCAAGCTCGATCGGCTGCGCCCCGCTCGGCAGCGCGAGCTTCGCCGTATGCGTGGACAGGTTGACGACGCGCAGATAGGTCGCATCGGCCGGCGGCTGGGGCCCATACAAGCTCGCGACATCGTCCGCGGCGGGATAGGCCTCGGTGGAGGCGGCCGCGAGGATCAATGCAACGGCAAGGGCTCGATACGTCGTCGCGCGGCCCGCCGTCGCGAGCACGCATCGGGGCAGACCTGAGGTTCGTTTCATCATCGTTTCGATCTTTCTAAGTTGTCCTGAATAAAATCGAATGTGCTCGGGCGGCCCGCTTCAGTAAGAGAAGACCGCGCCGCAAAACACGCCGCGCGCACGATCGTCGCCTGAGATTTTCCAGCGGTACTGGACCGACAATTCGACCGACGAACGCAGCGTGTCGTAGTGGCCGTCGCGGAAGGCATAGCGGGCCGTCATGCCTACCCCGGTGCCGACCGGCACGCTTCGATCGATCGCCGTGTCGTAATCGGCGCCGGCCACGAGATACGGGAACACGGTGAAGCCGGGACTCACCCGGTCGATCCGATACGTGCGTCCCGCCTCGAGCACGGCCGTTGCGTAATTCGAGGGGTGGACGATGTAATGCCCGCCCTCGGCATACGCGGAAAGCGTCCACCAAGACGGCACGTCGATGCGCCGCTCGGTGCCGATGCCGCCCGAATAAGCGAGCCGCGCGAGCCAATCGCCCTGCGCTTGCGAGCCGATCGGCACGATGCGCTCGAAGGCGGCGATCGCGTCGATGTTGGCGAACGGCTTGCCGCGCACACCGAACGCCGCTTCAAGCGAACTCGCGCCGCTCGCTCCGCCGCCGCTTGCCACGCCGAACGTCTCGTAGCCGCGCGCATAAAGCTCGAACATACGATCGCCAAGGCTACCGAACGGACGCCAGTACACTTCGCTGCCCGCTTGCCAGCTATTGCTCGTGGTGGGACGCGGCGTGCTCGCGTAGCCCGATTGCAAACCGGCGCCGCGATAGTCGAGCGTCGCGTCGAAGCCCCACCGGCGCGTGGCCTCCGAGTGCGCCGCGCGCAAATCTTCGAGCTGCTGAGCGGCCGCGCCCTTCGCCGCACCGCGCAACGGGCGGCGGTTTTCCGCCGCGAGCTTGTCGATGGCCTGCTCGAAGTAGCGCGCCGACTCCTTATCGTGGTTCGCGGCCTCGGCGGCGAAACCGACATCGGCGAGCTCGGTCGCGGAGAGCTTGCCTTGCGCCTCGGCCCGTTTGAACGCCGCAAGCGCTTGTGCGTTATTGCCGGCACGCAATGCGACGTAGCCGGCTTCGAGCGGCGGCAGCGAATCCAATAGGCCGTCGGCGATCAGCGCCCGCGCCACGTCGGCCGCCTCCCCCGTGCGGCCCGCATCGTCGAGCACATCGACCAGCTCGACGCGATGCTGCGCGCTATCGGGCGCCGCGGCGACGGCTTCGCGCGCATCGCGCAAGGCGGCTTGCTTGTCGCCGCGCTCGCTCGCGCGCGCCAGCGCACGTCCCCGCCGCATAACCCGGATCGGCCGGCCAAACGTCGCAGCTTTCTCCGAAGTCGGGGTCGTTCTCGCAATCGACGATGGGACGCGCGGCTGCAAGCGTCAGCGCGGCAGCATGTGCGGCTGCGAGGCGCCGGCGCGCACGCCCCAAGCGTTCGGCGACGAACGCGTCGGTATCGTCCCCGGTCGGATGCACGGCCGTTAGCCGGTCCACCGCTTGACGCGTGCGATCCTCGGCCATCCAGACGTCGGCCGCGATCGCACGCGCGCTATTGAGCGTAGCGCGCGTCTCGTCGTGGTCGCGGAAGACGACCTCCAAATCGGCGTCGGCTTGCTCCGTCTGCTGCTGCGCCACGCGCGCATAAGCGCGGAACACGTAGGGCAGCACCGCCGTGTCGTCGTAGGCGATCGCATCGCTCGCGGCCGCTTCGAGCCCCGCCCAATCGCCTGCGGTAGCGAGCTTGTCGAAGAGCGCAACGCGATAGTCGGTGTTGTCGGGCGCATAGGCGACGGCTTCTCGTCCGGCCGCGATCGCGGCGCTCAAATCGCCGGCTTCGCGCGCGGCGAACGCGCGCTTGGACGCTTGCGGAGCGAGGCCGTTGCCGATGAAGGTGCGGCGCAGCCGCAGATCCTCGCTATCGCCGAACTGCTTGACGGCCTGCACGTCGGTTTGCCAAGCGAGCAGATCGTTACCGGCCGCACTCGCCGCATCGATGAGCAATAGACGCAAGCGCAGCACATCGGGCCTGAGCGCGATCGCCTGCTGAGCGCTTTGCGCCGCATCGGCATAGCGCTTCTCGGCATAGGCGCGATAGGCACCTTGCGCCGCCGCGAACGCATCGCCGGTCAGCGCATCCGCGGGCAGCGGCTGCGCACGGACGATCTTCGCCGCCGCCGCCGTCAACGCATCGATCTGAGCCCGGCGCTTGACGAGCGGGCGCAGCGGACCGAATGCCTTGATCGCGTCGCTAAGCGCGCCGCTCGCCGCGGCGTAGCTATGGCGCGCGGCCAGCGCATTGGCCAGCAACAGGCGCAGCTCGGGCACGTCGGGCCGTTGCCGAATCGCCTCGCGCGCAAACGCGACGGCTTGCGCATAGTCGTGACGGCCGTACTCGGCGTAGGCTTGCTCGGCCACGCGGTAGGCGGCGCCCGTCAGCGGCGGCGGTGCGACGTCGGCGGCTGTGCGCAGCGGCTTGCACGAACGTCAAGCATGCGGCACAAACGAGTGACTGTAGACGCACGCTCATGCCAGCGCTCCCGGCATCCCGCTGACGCGACGCTGCTCTCGCACGACATCCTCGATGGCTTCGCGCGAGACGACACCGCGCGCCACCATGAAGTCGCCGATGCGGCCATGCCGGTCGGGAAGGTAGTCGGTCAGCGCGGCTTCGAACGCTTGCCGGCGCACATAGCCGCGCTCGATCAGCAAGTCGCCGAGCAGCGGAACACGTGCCGCCTGGCCTTGTGTTTGTCCATCGTGGACCGCCATGTCGTCGATGCGTGCGCGCTCGCCGGCTTGCGTGTCGGCAACACCGCGCAAGCGCCGCAACCCCGAGGCGATATCGCCTTCGCGCACGATCCGTTGCTCGACGCCGACGCCGAGCTGCGCCTCCAATTGGGCGATCAATGCATCGCCAAGCGGACTGGCCGTGAGCAGGATCGCGAGCCCATCCGCACTCACGCCTTGCGGCAAGACGCGATAGCGCACGATCGTGTCGAGCGGCAGTTGATCGCGATGACGCTCGAGTGCGGCGACATCCAGCGTGCCGCGACTCAGCTCGCTTTGGAAAGCGATCGCTTCGGCAAGGGTCTCGTCGTCGAGCCAACCTTTGGCCATCAGCACGCGCCCGAGCGGCGCTTCGCGCGCATGCGCCTCGCCGAGCGCGCTTTGCAGTTGTTCGGCGTCGATCGCCTGCCAGGAAATCAACAGCTCGCCGAGGCGCTGGCGTCGATCGAGCAGGCCATCGGCCGACGGAAAATCGTGCATCGTCTTGTCCCAAGCCAACCGCTTGCCCGTGGCGACGTGCACGAGAAATAGGCGCCAGGCGCGTGCGACGGCCAGGAAGTTGATGAAGTTCGCCACCACCATGCGCGGCGCCGACAACAGTCCATGCTCCCAGCCGTATAAACGCGTCACGAAATACATGCGCTGCACCGTGCGCAGCATCAAGGCAAACGCGTTGATCCAGAGCAGCGCGCGAAACCAACCCGCGTCCGCGAGCGGCGAGGCGGCGAACGGCGGCGCAACGCCGAGCGCATCGGCCAGTGCGAAGAGCAGAAACTGCGCGACGAGCACATACGCGAGCATGCCGACGATCGCGGTCACCGTGCCCTTGCGATCGCGCAGCAAGAGATAGCGATTGGCGAGCGAGCCCGAAAAACCCGTCTGCCGCCACCCCTGCAATCCGATCCCGAGCGTCCAGCGTGCGCGCTGCCGGTATGCCGTGCGCAGCGTATCGGGGAAGAACTCGCGTACGCAAAGCGGCATCGTCAGCGTAAATTCCCGGACTGGGCCGAGGCCGAACCACGTCTTACGGCGTGCCGCGAAGGTGACGGGAAAGCGCGCGAAGATCGACTGCATGCCGAGCTTGGCCAGGCGCGCGCCCACGTCGTAATCCTCGGTCAAGCTCTCGGTGTTGAACGGCTGATTGTCGGTCTGTGCGATCAGCGCGAGCAACGCCCGCCGAGAAAAGCAGGTCCCCACGCCGGCCGAGGGCACCGCGCCGGCCAGGCTTTCGCGAACGACGAGATCCTTCGCGTGCCACTCCGCGAATTCGTCCATATAGGTGCCCGCGACGAGTTCGAACCAGTGCCGCTCGAGCGAGGCGACGGCAACTGGATCATGTCTTTGCGCGGCAGCAGATAATTGAAGAACTTCAATTCGAGCGGATGCAGTACGTCTTCGCTGTCATGCAACACGACACCGGCGAATTCGATGTCCGCCTCGCGTTCGTACTTGAAGATCGCCTGAATGACCCAGTTCAAACAATCCGCCTTGCAGGTGGGACCGTCATGCGGTACCTCGACGCGGCGCAGTTGCCGGTAGCGGCGTCGCATACGCTCGACTTCTTCGATCGTGCGCGCATCGTTTTGATAGGTACCGACGAATACGACGTAGTGCCGGTAATCCATCACGCGCACCAAATCCTCGAGCATGGCCGCGATGACGTCGTACTCGAGCCAGGCCGGCACCATGATCGCAATCGGCTGTTCCTCGCGCGCTTGCAGTTGCTCGGCCGTGAGCGGGCGGTAGCGGCGCTTAACCGTCATGAGCCGATACGTCTCGCGCGACCAATACCAAAGATCGACGAACAGATCGTCGAGACTCGACACGAAAATGGCGACGGCGACCACGGCGGCCAGCAACTCCAGCACCGTGAAGTAGCGGCCCATGGCATAGCCGCCGTACCAAGTCCACGCCGCGAGATTCATTGTGCGTCGCCCTTGGCGCGATGGCGGCGGCGCTCGATGCCGGCGATGGCGAACAGGGCAAGTAGCGCGGCTACGACGCCCGTTGCAACGAGCCAGGGCAAGCGGCGCGAGAAGGCATCGTCGGCGGCGCGGTCGGTGACGACCTCGCCCGGATGGCGCGAATCGAACAAGCGCGCAACCGCATCCGACGCAACGAGCGCGACGTCGCCGCGCGCGAGACGCAGCGTAGCCGGCACCTGCGGCGCTTGCTGCCCCAGCGTTCGATAGGCGATGCCGGCCGCCCCGTTCGCACTCGTCACATCGATGACGGCGAGGTTGGAGAGTCCCGAGACATCGGCATACGTATGCCCCGCTCCATCTACGAGCGTCAGGCGGTTTGCCGACAAGCGGGCACGGCTCGCTTGCTCGTCGTGCAGCGCGACGTCCATCGCGAGGAACGGCCCGTTCGGGGCCGCGCCGGCACCCGCCGGTACGACCGCAAGCGTTGCACGCGTCGGCGCGATGCCGACCACCTCGGCCAAGCGTCCCACACGCGATACGGCTTGCGTCGCATTGTCGAGATAGGCCGCGGGCACAACGATGTTCGCCGTCGTCGCAAATCGCGCGAGCATGCCGATGAAGTCGTCGTCGGTTTCCGCACGGGCGAGCGTGAGATGACTCGTCGGCAAAACGGCGACCGGATAGCCCTGCGAGCGCGCTTCGCAAGCGCCGTCGGGACGACGTTGGAAGACGATGCGCAGCACGTTCGTCGGAGCGAGCGCGTAGCGCGGCACGTGCGCGGCGATTCGCTGCGGCTTACCGTTCTCGTCGAGCATCTTCGAGGCGATCAGTACGCCGTTCAAATAAACCGAGGCGATGTTGCCGTCGCGATGGGGCGTCGGCGCCGCGGCCACATCCAATACAACCTCGTCGGGCAGCTTGCCGTTCGCGGCCACGGATGCGAGATCGAAGCTCGCGTCCCAAGTCGCCCGGCCGAGCACGTCCAGCGTGCGAGGCTCTCCGCCCAGTGCCGAGAGCGAGATCCGCTTCACGTCGGGGCCGGGCCCCTCGTCGAGCCGGTGCACGACATAACGATCGGCGACGCCGATCGGCTTCCAGTCGCGCACGAGCGCTTGCGCCGAGGTGGGATCGCCCACGACGATCGCCACACGCCCCGGTAGATGGGCAAGGCGCAGTTCGCCCACCGCGAGCGCGCTCGTGATCGGCGCGAACGCACGCGCACGCCACGCATCGAACGCGGTGGCGCCGGCCGGCGACAGCGCGGCGATCTGCTGACGCAGCGCATCGAGCGCCGCATTCGCCTGTTGACGCAACGCGTCGTCCGCGACGATCACATCGGGTGCGAAGGCGCTCGTCGCGGCGAGTACGAGGGCGGCGCCGACCTGCGCCGGATCGGCGAGCTTCACGTGACCGCCGCCGGCGAGCGCCGCGAACGCCGGCACCGCGCGCAGTGCCGCGGGTACGTCGGCCGCATCGACCTCGACGGCCTCGCCCAACTGCGGCCAGGCGTGCACGACGGGGCGACGGCCCTCGCGCTCCATCAGCGTGTCCACTCGCCAGGCCGTATCGAAGGCCGTGCTGCCGAGGTGCTCGCCCGAGATCGCGATGACAGGCGCCATCGGCAGCGCACTCCATGCGGTGCGCACGTCCGCAACGGCGCTCGGATCGAACCGGTAGGTCAGGCGCGTGCTCGGTGCGACGCGCAGCACGTTGCCGATGGCCGTCTGGTCCGTGCACAGCTTATCGTCGATGATCGACGACCATTGCAGTCCCACGCGCACGAAGCCACCCTGACGCGGCGCGCCGTCCACGCCGACGCTCGCTTGCGCGGTGCCTTGCGTGTCCGTGAAGCCGCGAGCCAGCACGGGCGAGCCGTCGAGCGAGACGAGCATCGTCGTGCGGCCGCCGTCGGCGTGCAGATATCCACCGTCCAATTGCAGCGTCGCATCGTCGATCGGCAAGCCCGCGGGCACCGGTAAGTACAACTCGTGACGCGCATCGGGCGCGGACAGCACAAGCGGCTCGTGCAAGCCGAGATCGGTGAGCGACACACTACGCGCGACGACGCGATGCTCGCCCATATGCGCAAAAGCATCGGCCAGCGCGCTTGATGCGGTATCGAGCGCCAACGCGGGCGTTAAATGGGCGAGCAGCAAAGCGGGTGCGGCGCACAAGGCGACCCTAAGGCGCACGACGGCGCGCGGGGTGAGAGTGGGCATCACGGGGTACCGGATTGAATACGCAAAGTTGAAAGGGCTCGGGCGGACGGGAGTCGCGGCAGCGCAAACCGCTGCACCGCCGCGAGCCGACCGCGGACCGGCGTCAGAGCTGCGCGGCCGCCTCGACGGCGTCGGGCAAACTCGCGTCCTCGCTCGATCGCACCGTGGTGGCGAACTCATCGAACGGGGTGCCCGCGATCGCGGCGACGATGCGCTTCGCGGCGAGGCCATCCCCGTAGGGGCTGATGGGCTCCCGCCCGCGCTCACCCGCGCGGCGGGCATCGAGCAGCTCGTGCACGCCGTTCACGATCGCATCGGTGCGTGTGCCGACGAGCCGGACCGCTCCCGCCTCGAGCGCCTCCGGCCGTTCGGTCACATCTCGCATGACGAGCACGGGCTTGCCGAGCGCGGGCGCTTCTTCCTGCACCCCGCCCGAATCGGTCAAGACGATCGCCGCGCGCTGCATGAGGCGGACGAAGCCGAGATAGTCCAGCGGCTCGATCAAATGCACACCCGGCGTGGCGCCGATGCGAGCACGTGCGGGCGCCCGCACATTCGGATTGAGGTGAACGGGATAGACGATTTGCACGTCGCCGCTGCGCGCGAGCTCGTCGATGGCGGTGCAGATCGAAGCGAAACCGTCGCCGAAACTCTCGCGGCGGTGCCCGGTCACGAGCACGATCGGCTTCGCCGGGTCGAGCAACGGCAATTGCGCGTCGAGCTTGGCACGCAACGCCGCATCCGCATCGATGCGCGCCGTCGTCGCGTAGAGGGCGTCGATGACGGTGTTGCCCGTCACGACGATACGTCCCTGCAACGCCTCGGCCATCAAATTGGCTTTGGCGCTCTGAGTGGGCGCGAACATGAGATCGCTGATCGCATCGACGATGCGGCGGTTCATCTCCTCGGGCCACGGGCTCGACAAATCGCCCGTGCGCAGTCCCGCCTCGACGTGGGCAACCGGAACACGCCGATGGAAGGCCGCCATGGCGGCGGCGCACGCCGTCGTCGTGTCGCCATGGACGAGCACATAGTCGGGACGCTCTTGAGCGAGTACGTCGTCGAACGAAAAGATCAACCGCGATGCGAGACCGTTGAGCGTCTGGTTCGCCGTCATCAACGCGAGGTCGTAGCGGGGACGCACGTCGAATAGCTCCAGCACCTGTTCGAGCATCGACCGATGTTGGCCGCTCACGCAGACGATCGACTCCAGACCCGGGGTGTCTTCGAGCGCCTTGATGACGGGCGCCATCTTAATGGCCTCGGGACGGGTGCCGAAAACGGACAGGATCTTTAACGACATCGTATGACTTCCCCGTGAATGCATGTGTCGCGCGTTCTCGCAGCACGCATTGCGCGGACGAGGTCTACGCTGTGTGCGGTTGAAATGGCGCGTGGTCGTATGGTTTGGGGCGCGAGCGGAAAATCGAACGACTCACGCAGAGTCGTTCTCGCAATGGATTGCCGCGCTATCGCACCGGGAGCGAATTTTCTGAATCTTAGAAGAAGTCATGCAAACCATCGTTAAATTCTTCGCAAACAATCGTAAATACCGGGGCGCAAAAGATTGACTGACCAAATGCTTCAGGATCGATGTCGCATATCCGCGACAGCTGCACATAATGTAAAGACGCGAGCAAATCGACTTAAAACAGCAACAAAGGTCAGATCATTTCGCGCCAAATACGTATGTTACAAATGACATAATCGCCGACGAAACCGATGTAATAAAATTAAGAATTCGTCAGGCGCGATCGCGCAAACGATTCAACCTTCGGCATGCGGAAAGCGCATGCCTCAGCTTGTCCGCAATGTGTCGACTGCGTTACGCACGGCATTATCGAACACGGTTCGGATGAAGTTTCCGACTCGACGATCGACCGAAGCGGTGACAAGCGTCAGCGGACACAATGGCGAACACTGCCCGGTCATACCGGTAAGTTGGGGCAATCCGTGAAATGCATTGCAAGTATCGGAATGGGACAATCCACTGTCCGCCAAGATGTTTTCGGAAAACCTCTCCGACATAGCGGCCCATACCGTCGACCAGGTCGGCTTCGCGCCGCCGTTTGACATCGTCGATAGCGGGGAAACGCGCCAACGCGAATTGCTCGATTGCGTTCAGCGAATCGCCGGAAAAATCTAAACGGACCGCGACGTCGCGGGGATCGATCGCGAAGCCGTTCGATAGCGCCGCTCATCTGATTCAACCACAACTTGAAACCGGTCCCTATCGATCCGCATCGTCAATCCCAGCCATTGGGCAAAGCGGCGTGCCTAATCGGCGCATGGCCGCAAAGGCAGCATGGAGCCTGCCGCCGTGTCAGTTCGAAACGCGCTCCGGAAACTGCCTCTAGCTCTCCGTCACATGATAGCCGGGGTCCGCGATGCGCTCACCGCAACTCATCCGCGCCGAGCGCCGCGCCGATAGACACCTAAATCGCCGATATCCCCACGGCAAGCAAGCCTTATCAGTAGTCACTACAATAGCGCACGACCGTCTTCCCGACGGCGGGCCGCGGCCCTGCGCGAACCGCGCCGGCGCACCTGTCCCCGCTTTTCGATGCCGAGATGACTTCAGATCTTTCCCTTGATGCCCGCGCGGCCGTTCGTCGGCGCAACTCCCCGCGCTTTCTACTGCTTTTGATTTGCCTATTCGCGTCAGCCGGGCAACTCGCCATCGACATTTTCGTTCCGGCGCTGCCGGCCATGGCCCGCTATTTCGCCACCTCGCCCGCAAGCGATCACGTCGAGCGTGTCCGGCTATATGGCGGCGTACGCGCTCGGCCAACTGATTTTCGGCCCCGTCGCGGACGCTTATGGACGCAAGCGCGTTCCTAGCCCTTCGGCCTCATTATTTATACGATCGGTTGCGCGCTATCGCTTGCGGCGCCGAATCTCGAGACGTTCTATTCTCGCCCGCTGCCTACAGGGTTTCGGCATCGCAGTGACGAACTTGCTTGCCAAGGGCGATCATCACCGACACGTTTTCCGGCCAGGCGTTGATGCATGCGTTCACCTACATGTCGATCGCCTGGGGACTCGCGCCGATCGTCGCGCCCGTTATCGGTGCGCATTTGCAGACGGCGTTC
>NZ_JBFLUK010000007.1:0-13145 GCF_050470685.1 Trinickia sp. NRRL B-1857
CCGACGTCTGGGATGGCCGAGGATCGCACGCGTCAAGCGGTGGACCGGCTAACGGCCGTGCATCCGACCGGGGACGATACCGACGCGTTCGTCGCCGAACGCTTGGGGCGTGCGCGCCGGCGCCTCGCAGCCGCACATGCTGCCGCGCTGACGCTTGCAGCCGCGCGTCCCATCGTCGATTGCGAGAACGACCCCGACTTCGGAGAAAGCTGCGACGTTTGGCCGGCCGATCCGGGTTATGCGGCGGGACGTGCGCTGGCGCGCGCGAGCGAGCGCGGCGACAAGCAAGCCGCCTTGCGCGATGCGCGCGAAGCCGTCGCCGCGGCGCCCGATAGCGCGCAGCATCGCGTCGAGCTGGTCGATGTGCTCGACGATGCGGGCCGCACGGGGGAGGCGGGCCGACGTGGCGCGGGCGCTGATCGCCGACGGCCTATTGGATTCGCTGCCGCCGCTCGAAGCCGGCTACGTCGCATTGCGTGCCGGCAATAACGCACAAGCGCTTGCGGCGTTCAAACGGGCCGAGGCGCAAGGCAAGCTCTCCGCGACCGAGCTCGCCGATGTCGGTTTCGCCGCCGAGGCCGCGAACCACGATAAGGAGTCGGCGCGCTACTTCGAGCAGGCCATCGACAAGCTCGCGGCGGAAAACCGCCGCCCGTTGCGCGGTGCGGCGAAGGGCGCGGCCGCTCAGCAGCTCGAAGATTTGCGCGCGGCGCACTCGGAGGCCACGCGCCGGTGGGGCTTCGACGCGACGCTCGACTATCGCGGCGCCGGTTTGCAATCGGGCTACGCGAGCACGCCGCGTCCCACCACGAGCAATAGCTGGCAAGCGGGCAGCGAAGTGTACTGGCGTCCGTTCGGTAGCCTTGGCGATCGTATGTTCGAGCTTTATGCGCGCGGCTACGAGACGTTCGGCGTGGCAAGCGGCGGCGGAGCGAGCGGCGCGAGTTCGCTTGAAGCGGCGTTCGGTGTGTGCGCGGCAAAGCCGTTCGCCAACATCGACGCGATCGCCGCCTTCGAGCGCATCGTGCCGATCGGCTCGCAAGCGCAGGGCGATTGGCTCGCGCGGCTCGCTTATTCGGGCGGCATCGGCACCGAGCGGCGCATCGACGTGCCGTCTTGGTGGACGCTTTCCGCGTATGCCGAGGGCGGGCATTACATCGTCCACCCCTCGAATTACGCAACGGCCGTGCTCGAGGCGGGACGCACGTATCGGATCGACCGGGTGAGTCCCGGCTTCACCGTGTTCCCGTATCTCGTGGCCGGCGCCGATTACGACACGGCGATCGATCGAAGCGTGCCGGTCGGCACCGGGGTAGGCATGACGGCCCGCTATGCCTTCCGCGACGGCCACTACGACACGCTGCGTTCGTCGGTCGAATTGTCGGTCCAGTACCGCTGGAAAATCTCAGGCGACGATCGTGCGCGCGGCGTGTTTTGCGGCGCGGTCTTCTCTTACTGAAGCGGGCCGCCCGAGCACATTCGATTTTATTCAGGACAACTTAGAAAGATCGAAACGATGATGAAACGAACCTCAGGTCTGCCCCGATGCGTGCTCGCGACGGCGGGCCGCGCGACGACGTATCGAGCCCTTGCCGTTGCATTGATCCTCGCGGCCGCCTCCACCGAGGCCTATCCCGCCGCGGACGATGTCGCGAGCTTGTATGGGCCCCAGCCGCCGGCCGATGCGACCTATCTGCGCGTCGTCAACCTGTCCACGCATACGGCGAAGCTCGCGCTGCCGAGCGGGGGCGCAGCCGATCGAGCTTGCGCCCGGTGCGGCGAGCCGCCTCGATGTCGTGCGCCCCGGCACGGCGCTGAAGGTGCGCGTCGACGGCGGCATACCCACGGGATCGGAGGGCGCGGCACCGGCAGCCGGCGCCGATACGGTGGGCGAGACCATCACGGTGGCGCTCGAGCGCGACGCGTCGGGCGCCTGGCGGGCGACGCCCATCGCCGCGCCGGCGGCTAGCGCGGACGCGCTGCGGGCTCAATTGCGCGTGTTCAATTTCGTCGAGGGATGCGACGGCAAGATCGCGCTCGAGCGCAGCCCCGCATCGGCCGTCTTCACGGGCGTCGCCACGGGCCACGCGGCCTCGCGCTCGATCAATCCCGTCGCGGCCTCGCTTGTCGCGGTATGCGGGCAAGCGGTGTCGCCGCCGTTCGAGCTGCCTCGGCTCGCGGCCGGCCAAAGCTTCAGCCTCTTTCTGTCGGGCTTAGCCACGCATCCGGTGCTCAGCGGCGCGTTGGACGCGCTGAACTGGCCCGCGCGATGAGCCGCGCCGTCACGCGCCATTTAGATTTCTAGAGGTCACTTCAGCGATGCAATCGAATCATCTTTCACTTGCGGGCAGCGTGCCCGCTTTGCGCCGGCGACGCTTGCTACTCGCCCTGGCGGCCGCGCCGTTCGCGGCCGGGCTGTCGTTCGTCCCGCGCGCGGCGCTGGCGGCGCGGCAAGCCGTGATCGAGGGGCGCGACCGCTGGTTGTTTCCGGGCTGGGAAAGCTATGTGGACGACGATACGGCCGCCTGTCTCAAAGTGGTGGACCTGATCGGCGCGGCCGCCGCCAAACTGAAGGCGCACGGCATTCGCTGCACGATCATCGTGGCACCGCTGAAGGCGCGAGCCGCCGCCGACAAGCTGCCCGAGGGCACCGCGCTTTCCGCTGCGGTCGCGCAGCGCTACGCGGCGATCCTCGCGCACGGCAAGGAAGCCGGTATCGATTTTGTCGATGCGGTAGCGGCGCTCGCGAACGTCGATACCAGTCAAGACAGCACCTACATCCGGGCGGACTACCACTGGTCGGCGCATACCGCCGAGGCCGTTGCCGATGCGACGGCCGACCGGCTGTCGGCGGCCGGTGCGTTGCCGGGCGAGATGTCCGCGCCTCCCGCGCTCGGCGAATGGACCGAGGCAATGGACTTCGGCGATCTCGCCACGTTGCTGCCGCCCGAGCGCCGGCGCGTGATCGGCAAAGATCGCTTCATCGTGCGCGAGCAAGCCGATGACGGCGGCTTGTTGGCCGATGCGGTTCCGGTCGTGCAAGTGGTGGGCAACAGCATGGTGCAGCCGTACCTCGGCTTTCCGCAGCGGCTCGCGCATACGCTCGCGCGCCCGGTCGGGTTGACCTGGACGTTCGGCGATACGGGGCCGTGGAAGACGCTGCTGAACTACCTCGAGTCGCCGGCCTTCGCGAAGCAAAAGCCGCAAGCGTTGGTGTGGCAGTTCAACGAAGGGCAGATGGCTTACGGGCCCGGCGCGTCGGGGGCAGTGGGACGCCCCGTCGATCATTGCCGAAGGGGCGTGGCTCGACCGCGTCGAGAAGGCGCTGGCGCGATGAGCGAGGTCGCGCACCGGCATGAATCCGGCTCCGACGGCGAGCGCGAGCAGGAGGCATCGCGCGCGCGCGCCGTGTTGCGGCAGGGGCATCGCGCGATGTCGGCGTGCGTGGCCGCGCTGCTCCTCGCGGGATTTGCGCTGGCGCTCACCTCGCTCGCCAAGCATGCGAAGACCGACTCGACGCCTACGCTCGAGGATGCCGCGGCGTGGCGTAGCGGCGACGCGATACGCGCCGTCGATCGCGCGATCGACGTTCCTTATGCGGCGGCCTTGCGACGGGCGAGTGCTGCCGTGCGATACCGCCTGTTGGGCGACTTGGGGCCGCAAGTCAGCGAGGGTTGTCCCGGTTGGCTCTTTTATACGAATGGACTGCGTCCGCCGCCGCAAGCACTCGCGCCGGCAGAGGCCAAGCTGCAAGCGCAAATCGCCACGATGCGCCGGTATGCCGATGCGCTCAAGCGCCAAGGCGTGATGCTCGTCGTTGCGACAGTGCCCGATAAGGCTCGCGTCGAAACCGAGGCGCTGTGCGGTTTGCATCAGGACGCACGCATGACGTCGCGCTGGAACGCGTGGCGCGATGCGCTCGCGAGCGAGGGCGTCGCGCAGGTGGACTTGCTCGGTCCGTTGACGGCCGCGCGCCCGGCGTTTTATCGCACGGACGTGCATTGGAACGCGCGAGGCGCGCAAGCGGCTGCCGATGCGTTGGCCGCCGCCCTTTTGCCGCGCGTCGGCGGGCGCGGGCCGACGCGTTTCACGACGACGCAAGACGCGGGCGTGCGCCCGCGCGTGGGCGATCTGCTGCAACTGGCCGGACTGGCCAACGTACCCGACGGCTGGCGGCCCGCCATGGACGTCGAGGTCGCCGAGACGATCCGCGCCGAGCGCGCCGGCGGCTTGCTCGACGACACGCCGCCGGCGCAAGTGCTGCTCGCCGGCAGCTCGTTCTCGCGGCGCAGCGGCTTCGCCGATCGTTTGGGGCGAGCACTAGGCCAGGAGGTATGGAACGTGAGCTTGGACGACGGACGATTCGATCGGGCGCTCGCGGCAATCTGGGCGCAGCGCGCCACGTGGCCGCGCTCGCTGCGCGTCGTGGTCTGGGAGATGTCGGAGGACGGGTTGTCCGAAGCCCCTGTATCGGCAGCGGCGCCGACCGGCAAGGCCGGCGACTCGAGCCGCCGAGACTGAGAGGAAGATACCGATGCTGTTCAACTCGTTCGTCTTCCTGACGCTCTTTTTGCCGATCGCGCTGACCGTCTACTACGCGGTGGGCGCTCGCTCGCCGCGCCTTGCCGCATCCTGGCTGTGTCTATCGTCGTTCGTCTTTTACGGCGCATGGGCGCCGGCGTTCGTGGCCTTGCTCGCGGCGTCGATCGCTTTCAATTACGGCATGAGCCGCGCGATCCTCGCCTGCGCGCCGCGCTCGCGCGGCCGACGCGCATGGCTCGCGACAGCGATCTGTATCGATATCGGCTTGCTCGTGCGATACAAGTATTGGGCGGTGACGGCCGGTGCGCTCATCGAGTGGTTCGGCTTGTCGCCGCACGGCTGGCTTGCGCATACGTCGGCGAGCGTCGTGCTGCCGCTCGGCGTGTCGTTTTTCACGTTCACGCAAATCGGCTACCTGCTCGATTGCAATGCAGGGATCGTCAAGCGCTCCGATGCGCTCGGGTTCGTGCAATTCGTCACGTTCTTCCCGCATCTGATCGCGGGGGCCGATCCTGCATCACAAAGAGATGATGACGCAGTTCGCTCAGGGCGAGACGTATCGGTTGCGGGCGGAAAACATCTCGATCGGCGCGAGCGTCTTCACGATCGGTTTGGCCAAAAAGCTGTTGCTGGCCGATCCCATCGCGCCATATGCCGACGCCGGCTTCGCGGCGCCCGGCGCGTTGGGCGCGTTGCCGGCTTGGGGCACGGCCCTCGCTTACGCGCTGCAACTGTACTTCGACTTCTCGGGCTATTCGGACATGGCCGTCGGTCTGGCGAAAATGTTCGGCGTGCGCTTCCCGTTGAACTTCAACTCGCCGTTCAAGGCCGCTAGCATCATCGACTTTTGGCAGCGCTGGCATATGACGCTCACGCGTTATCTCACCGCGTATCTGTACTACCCGTTGTCGATGCGGATCAATCGCCGGCGAGCGTCGCGCGGCTTGCCGATCGGGCGCGCGGCGCAAGGCTCGCCTTCGGGCTTCGCGGCGACGATTGCCGTGCCGACTTTCTACACGATGGGCCTCGCGGGGATTTGGCATGGCGCGGGTCTTCAATACCTGATCTACGGCCTATTGCACGCGGCGTATCTGACCGTCAATCACGCTTGGCGCAACTGGCGCGCGTCGCGCGGCGGGCCGGCGCCGTCCTCGACCGGGTTCGGTGCGCGGGGTGCGCCATGTTGCGGGCGTATCGACGACCTTCGTCGCCGCGCTGGTGGCCTTCGTCTTTTTCCGCGCGCATGGCTGTGAGCGATGCGCTCGCGATGCTTAAGGCGATGGCCGGCATGCGAGGCCTGGGTGCGAACGCATGGCCGCCGCTCGACGCCGGCGTGCACGGGTTCGCTTGGCTGCGGCTCGCGTTGGGCCGGACGATGCCGGCGCCGCTCGTGGCGCTAGCGCTTGCGATCGCTTGGTTCGCACCGAATTCGCATGAATGGATGGGGCGCTTTTCACCCGCGCTCGAGCGCGCGTCGGGTGCGGTGCCGGCGCGGCTCGCATGGTTCCCGTCGTGGCGTTGGACGGCGGTGGTGGTGCTGCTCGTGCTCGTATGCGCCGCGCAATTGCACGGCGAAGTGCGGTTCCTGTATTTCCAGTTCTGACTCAGTGACTGTTTCTATTCGAAGGGAGATCTCGATGACGTCAACCCAAACCCCGGCGGCGCCGGCCGCTTCCCTGGAGCAAGTCCGGGCGCTCGTGGAATCGGTCGTGATGCGCCGGCTCGAGGCGGATACCCCGTTGATCGAATCGGGTCTCGTGGATTCGGTCCTTGCGGTCGAGATCGCTCTGCGCGTCGAGACGATGTTCGGCGTGCAGGTGCCGCCGACCGAGATCGGCGAACATCTGGCGAGCGTGACGGCGTTGGCCGCCTATATCGCCGACAACACCCCGACTCGATAGGCGGCCAAGATGCGTTTCGATTTAGTCGAGAGCCGTTTCGTCGATACGGATGTGCGTCCCGACGCGCCGGCTGTCATCGCCGCGGACGCCGAGCTGAGTTGGCGCGAGTTGGCCCGCGCGGCGGCCGCTTGGTGCATCGCTGCGCGTGCCGAGGGCTTCGATCGCGATACGCCCGTGATCGTGCGTGGGCATAAGGAAGCCGAGTTTTTCGTGGCGATGACCGGTGCGCTGCTGCTCGGTGCGCCGTTCGTGCCCGTCGATACGGTCTATCCCGACGAACGTATGCGGCGCATCGCTCGGACGCTGGGCGCCTCGACTTATTTCGATGCGCGCCGCGCGCGTTTCGAGCGCTTCGACGCGGATGGCGAGTCGACGGGGGACGGTGCCCGCGCGTCGACGCTGCGCGAGAAGGATCTCGCCTATGTGCAATTCACCTCGGGGACGACGGGCGATCCGAAGGGCGTGCAGATCGGGCGTGAGAGCGTCGCCTCGTTGGCGGAGTGGATGCGCGAGGACTTCGCCCTCGGCGACGCGCCGGTCTTTCTCAATCAAGCGCCGTTCAGTTTCGATCTGTCGATGTACGAGGTGTTCGGCACGCTCGCGCTCGGCGGCACGATCGTGATGATGTCGCGCGCCGCCTGCATGCCGGGTACCGCCTTTGTCGAAGCGCTGGCGAACGCGCGCGTAAGCACGTGGGTGTCGACGCCGTCGTTCGTGCAGCAACAGTTGCTCGACCCGCGCATCGCTCAAGCGTCGTTGCCCGCGCTAACGACGTTCCTGTTTTGCGGCGAAATGTTGCCCGTGTCGCTCGCTCGTCGTTTGCGCGAGCGTTTTCCCGGTGCGCGGATCATCAACACCTACGGCCCGACCGAAGCCACGGTGGCGGCGACATGGATCGTCGTGGACGATGCGGTGCTTGCCGCTCATCCCGATCGCTTGCCGATCGGATACGCGCGGCGCGGCGGCGAGGTGTTCGTCGAACGAGACGAGCTTTGTATCGCGGGTCCGTATGTGATGCGAGGCTATGTGAATCGCGGCGATCTGAACGCGACGAAGATGTTCGAGCGCAACGGCGCGCGGGCATTTCGCACGGGCGATCTGGGCCATGCCGATGCCGGAGGCCTGCTCTTTTGCGATGGCCGCATGGACGACCAAGTCAAACTGAACGGCTATCGCATCGAGCTTGCCGAGATCGACGCCGCGCTCGCGGCGTTGCCGGGGTGGCGCGTATGCGGCGGCGGTGCCGCTGCGGCGCGCGGACGGCACCGTTGCCCGCATCGTCGCATTCGTCGAAACGGGCGCCAACGACGAACGCGGTGCGCAACTGGCACTGCCGCCGGATTGGCTGTGCGCGGCTTGCCGAGCGCTTGCCACCCTAACATGATTCCGTCGGAGCTGATCGCCTGCCGGCTGCTGCCGTTGACGATCAATGCGAAGATCGACCGTGCGCGTCTCGCGGACGATTATCGCCTTGCGATGCTCGATTCGGTGGTGCCCGGCGATGGGCGATAGGTCGAGGGCACGGACGATCGGTGGCGGTGCCCCGATGGAGGCTGCCCGCCCGCTTGCGTGGCGGTGGCGGCGACGGACTGCGCTCGCAGTGTGGATGCTCGCGCTATCGAGCACGGGGCTCGCGATCGCCGGCTCCGTTGCGCCTCGAGCCGCTCGCGCCGGCGCAGGCACTGGCGCAAGGCATCGTTTGGCAACCTGACGAGGATCATGCGAACCCGCGCGGCGACTGGGAGGCGCTTGGCGTTAGCGATTTGCTCGTGCAATGGACGGCCGTCGACGATGAAGCGCTCGTGCCGATGCAAGGCTTTGACGAGGCGGCGCGGCTGCCCGATTGGCAACGTATCGGCCAGGAGCCTTGGGCGCGCGACGTCATCGTCGGTTTAGCAGGGCGATTCGACGAAACGCAAGCGCGCACGCACCTGCCGCGTCTCGCGGCCAATCGATCGCGCTGGCTGCGGCGCCTTGGCCGATGCACGTCGCCGGTTGGTATTTTCCGGTGGAAGTCGATCCGACTTGGAGCAATGCGCGCGCATTGGCGCCGGTGCTGGAGCGGTTGCCTAAACCGCTGTGGATTAGCGTCTACGACAACTCGAACATAGGCGGCGCGGCGCTCGCGGCGTGGTTGGATGAGTGGTTGCCGCGCGACGTCGGCGTGTTCTTTCAGGACGGCTGCGGCGATTACGTGCGCGAACCCGCGGTGGCGCGCGCTTATGCGGAATGCGCTCGTTCAGCGCTTGGCGCCGATCGGGTCCGCATCATTGCCGAGGCGTTTCGCGGTTTGCCGGGCGGCGGATATCGCGCCGCGAAGGCGGCGGAATTGACGCCGCAGTTGCAGGCCTATCGCGGGTATCGCGTTTATCTCTCGACGGCCCGCATTACGTTTCGTCGAAGCTCGTGCGTCAGGTGGTGGAGCGGGCGGGGGAGTAGGGCGGGCGTTTGGCTGAAATCTCGGGTAGATGGTGGTGCTCAGTGAAATCTGGGGCTGCGCGCTACGCCAAAGCGTGCTGCAAATCGGCCAGACGCTTGTCCAGGGTCCAGAGCTGCGCGCCAGGAGTGATCAATGTCGAAGCCAGTAGCGCCATATCCATTAACCCGCACCCAAGTCCGAATAGTTTTTCTCGTTCGATGAACTCTGCTACTTCACCCAAACTCGCCTGATTGGCTGGCTGCAAGAGCCCGATATCGCCAAGTATCTGCGCACGCGGGGCAGGGGGAGTCCCGCAGGCAAGCTCGACTACGACCATCGGATGAGTCAGTGCTAGGTCCAACGCGATCAAATCAACTAGCGCCTCGTTCCGGTCCCTAAAATGGCTTACCCAGACCGAGGTATCGATGAGAACGCTCATTGAGAAACGGGCCCTTCACGACGACGCGGCACGTCTCGAATCTCCGGCATCGTACCGCCCAGAGCCGCGAGTCGCTTGGCGGCTTGTACCGCACGAACGTTTTCATCGCTTCACGGAAGATCTCCCCTTTGTCCATATTGGGGTCCGCCATTTCTAGCGCTTTCTCGTAAAGCGCGTCGTCTATGGTGACAGTGGTGCGCATGATGTGAGCCCCTGCATCTGATTTGATGTAAGTATGCATCTATTGACTCATCAAATCAATGCCTATCGTTTGCGTCGCGAAGCACCCGCACCCTTCAGCGTCTCGTCCAGATACAGCGTCATAACACGTTCGAGTTCGTCGATAGCCGCCGCGCGGTGCGAAACGAGGGCCTCGCTTTGGATCGCCACCGCCGCTTTCATGAGTTGTTGAACGACAGCGGCGCACACCTGCGCCTCCACGGCTTTCATACCCGGCGCTTTCGCACGCAGCACCGCGGCGATATCCGCGCGAAGCCCGCTCTCTCACGCCCGCTGCCGCGGTAACGACCGGCCCGGCGTCTCGACGAGCGGTGCGAATGCCGGATGCGCCGCGCGGAAGTCGACGAACGCACGCGCGAGCCGATGCGCCAATACCGCGATATCGAGCGCCGGCGCCGCCTCGCGCAGCCGGCCGAGGTCGTCGATCAGCGTCGTCAGATACGCTTCGAGCAACGCATCCGCCAGCACGTCTTTGGTCGGAAAGAACTGATAGAGCGAGCCGATCGACGCTCCCGCGCGCGCCGCGATCGCCGTCATCGTCGCTGCGTCGAATCCCTTCTCGGCAAACTCCGCCCCGGCCGCATCGAGCAGCGCCGCCACGCGTGCGCGGCCCCGCTCGCGGCGAGGCGCCTTCGCGTCCGCACGAATGTCGTCGTCCCGCGACTTGCGTTTTGTGAGGTCATCCTCATATACTCCGTTTTGTGAGGGTATCCTCGTCTTTGAGGGGTGTCGCTCCCATAGACCCGTTTTGCCGTCCATGCTCAATGGGCGGCCGACGGACATACCGCCCTGCGATCTCCAAGCGAGACGTATTCGGACCGCTTTCGACTCATCGCGTTCAACGTCGCAATCAACCGGACTTCAAGCACCCATCATGGACATCATCGATCCACGTAGCACCGCGCTCGTTCTCATCGATTTGCAAGAAGGCATCTTGCCGTACGCGAAAGGGCCGCGCACGGCCGACGCCGTGTTGGACGCGAGCGTGCGGCTCGCCAAGCGCTTTCGCGAAGTGGTGCGCGCCGGTCGTGCTCGTGCGCGTCGGGGCCGAGCCCCGATTTCGGCGACGTTTTGCGGCAAAGCGTCGACCAGCCTACGGCCTTCCCGCCCGGTGGACTGCCCGACAATTGGTGGACCTTTCCCGCCGAACTCGAGGCGAGCGAGCGCGATATTCTGATCACGAAGCGGCAGTGGAACGCGTTTTACGGCACCGAACTCGATTTGCAATTGCGTCGGCGCGGCGTTCAAACGATCGTGCTCGGCGGCATTTCGACGAACATCGGTGTCGAGTCGACCGCGCGCGCCGCATTCGAGCACAACTATTCGATCGTTTTCGCGGAAGATGCCATGGGCTGCGCATCGACCGAACAGCACGAAGCGTCCGATCCGCTTCATCTTCCCGCGCCTCGGACACGTTCGCCAAACCGACGACGTCCTTGCGGCAATCAAAGGGTAACGCGCGAGGTTGGGCTCGACGCATCGCGTCGCCGCAAAGGCGCGATGCGCCGATTCGGTTCAGATAGCGGGACGCCGGACACGCTGAGCCGGTATTGAGTGGTCTCTTCGTTTCGCATACCGGTCAGGCAATCGACTCACGCCGATATACGGCAGACTGCGATGTGGCGCGCTCATACTATTGGCGTTTCGCCTTTACCCAGTAAGGCCTATCCGCAGCGATGCCGCAAATTGCCGGCCATCCCAAAGCGATTCGTTGCAGTCCTCCAATCGGCCGTTTAAGTCGCGTCTACCTACCAATTTTGGTGGGACCTATTTAGTACCAATATCGCTATAGATCTCCTACGATACGGAGCGATTCATCGCCGCCGGACTCGAGCGGAAGGATGCACGGCTCGCTTAACCGGCACCTTCAAACGTAACGAGGGCAGATCCATGAAGCGAACACTCACGAAGGTACTCGCGGTAACGGCTTTCTCGCTGGCCGCGATGACTTCGCACGCGAGCAACATCTACGCGCCGTACGTCGACATGACCGAATGGCCCACGCCGATCCTCGATAACATCGGCGTGCAGCAAGGGATCCAGCAGTTCACGCTCGCGTTTGTCGTGGCCGGCTCCGGCGGCTGCGTGCCCTCATGGGGCGGCGTGCAGGCCATTGGGCCCGGCAACACCTCAGACCTTTTGACCGCGATTTCCGGCGGCATCAATAACTATCGGGCGAAGGGCGGCGAGGTGCCGTCTCGTTCGGCGGCGCGAACGGCACGCCGCTCATGCAAGCGTGCTCCGACGTGCCCTCGTTGCAAGCAGCCTTTCAAACCGTGGTGGACACCTACAGCCTGACGCATATCGACTTCGATATCGAAGGTTCGGCGCAAGACGATCTGGCCGCGCTCGCGCGCAACTTCCAAGCGGTCGCGCAAATGCAGACCGCGATGGCCGCGAAAGGCAAAACGTTGCACGTGACGCTTACGCTTCCGGTGCTCGCCTCGGGATTGACCGACGAAGGCTTGAACGTGCTCAACGCGGCCATCCAAAATCATGCGGCGTTCGATGTCGTCAACGTGATGACGATGGACTACGGCCCCTCGGCGTAGAGATGGGGCAGGCTGCGATACAGGCGGCGCAATCGCTCTACTCGCAACTCGATACGGCTTTTAAGGGCGTCGGGCAGACGAAGACCAGCGCGCAACTCTGGCAAATGGTGGGCGTGACGCCGATGATCGGGGTGAACGATACCCAGGGTGAGACGTTTACGCTCGACGATGCGCAGACCGTGACCAATACCGCCGTCACGAACAATACGGAATCCTCAGCAATTGGTCGGTCGGACGCGACCTGGCTTGCGCGACACCGGGCGGATCCGCTTCCTCGAGTTGTTCGGGCGTCGCGCAAACGCTTACCAATTCGCTTCGATCTTCGAACGGTTCGCCGATCACTGGGGTGCGGGGCGTGACGAAGGATCCCTCGTACGGCGGCGGATCGAGCGGAGGAAACGGGCGGGTCGGGGCCTGCGCCCTGGTCTGCGTCGCAGGTCTACACCGCAGGCATGCAAGTGACGTATCAAGGGTCGACTTATCAAGCGCAGTGGTGGACGCAAGGCGACGTACCGGGGCAATCGTCGGTATGGAAGCTCGTATCGGGCGCGACGCCGAATTGGTCCGCTTCGGTGGCTTATTCGGGCGGAAGCTGCGTGATGTACCAAGCGCAAAGTATTGCGCGCAGTGGTGGACCCAAGGGAACGTGCCGAGCGACGGCGGCGTGTGGGTGAAATCGAGCTGACGAAACGCGATACCGGAGCAAGCGGGCGAACTTGATGTAGATCAATAAACGTGCGCGATCGGCGGGGCGAGCCGGTCGCGTACATCGCGACCATGTGACCCTTTTCCTAAATTTTGTTGAGCGCCCTTTAGCTATTGTGTTTTCAAGCCGTTAGCCAGGCATGAACGAATACGAGGCCGCATCGCAGCCCTCGTCGCGATCGGTCCTTCAGCAGGGCTCTACCGAGCCGTCTTCCGCTACCCAACCCGATAGGACTACGAACTAACCGTTCGTCGCGACGTTGCACGCGGATGCCTGCGCATGGGCGGCCCAGTGCTTTGGATTGGAGTGATTCATGTTTGTCGCAATCGGTTGGCTCATGGTGTTG
>NZ_JBFLUK010000008.1:0-18167 GCF_050470685.1 Trinickia sp. NRRL B-1857
AATAGGCCGGTGCGGCTGCCAGAAACTGCACGCCGACAAAACGCGGATAGCGCAGCAATGTCAGCTCGAGCATCGGGCGCGCGACGCGCAGCTCGACGACGACGAACACCGCCGCGGCGACAGCGGAGGCGGCCAGCAAGCCGAGCACGGGCCGGCTTGTCCAGCCACCGTCCGGCACGCGCAGCACCGCGTAGGTAAAGAGCGCCAGGGCGCAGGTGAACGTGGCGGCACCGCACCAATCCACCTCGTTCGCGAGCGGATCGCGCGTCTCTCGCATGCATTTCATGCCGAGCACGGAGGCGATCGTCGTGACGACGGTCACGATCGCAAACACCGAGCGCCAGCCGAAATGTGCGACCGACGCACCGGCCATAACGGGTCCGAACGCGAGACCCACGCCGAAGGTCGTGCCGAGCAGGCTAAAGGCCCGTGTGCGGGCATCGCCCTCGAACTCTTGCGCGAGCGCCGCGGCGCCGGCCGACAGCGCGGCCGCCCCGGCCATCCCCTGCAACGCCCGCGCGACATCGACCGCGAACAAGCTCGGCGCGAGCGCCGCGAGTATCGACGAGAGCGCGAAGCCCACCGTGCCGCATAGGAAAACACGCTTGCGTCCATAACGATCGGCGAGTGTCCCCGGCAACGAGCAGACAGCTCCCGAACGCAAGCATGAAGGCGTTCGTCACCCAAGCGAGCGCCAGCGGTGAACCGCCGAGCGCGGCGGCGATCGCCGGCAGGGCCAACGCCGGCCCCGTGAAGCTCAGCGGCATCGATAGTCCCGCCAAGCAGACGGCCGAGAGAATCAACCGCTTTTCGACTGTATGTTGTGTCGCGGCGTCGAAGCCGCGCAAACTCGAGCTCATGCAATCCTCGGACGAAGTATGGATGTTCTTATCGCCGACGGCCTGCTTCCGGGCACGAAAGCAGGCGGTTCAATCGGCACCGGCCGAGATAGTAGAGGGCGCGCAATCGTGATTAAATGGGCCCGCTTTCCGAACTATCAGGACAACTTTTCCTTAATCGGCCATCGATGGATACGCTTAGTGGACTCGCCGTCTTCGTCCGCGCCGCCGAAATGCGCAGCTTCGTGACGGCGGGCCGCGCACTCGGCATTTCGGCCTCGGCGGTGGGCAAAAGCGTCGCGAAACTCGAACAAAGCCTGGGCGTGCGGCTGTTTCACCGCACCACGCGGAGCATTACGCTCACCGACGAGGGCGCGGTTTTTTTTCGAGCGCTGCCGCAGCGCATTGCAGGAAATTTCAGACGCGCAAGCACAGCTATCGCAGGCCACCGGTGCACCGCGCGGACGGTTGCGCATCAGCATGCCCACGATCGGCTATCGCTTGGTGCTGCCCGTCATCGCGGAATTTCGAACGCGCTATCCGCAGGTGGAACTCGATCTCGATTTCAGCGATCGGCATGTCGACGTGATCGAAGAAGGATTCGACGCCGTCATTCGCGGCGGCGAGCCGGCCGATTCGCGGCTCAAAGCGAGACCGCTCGCGCCGTATCGGTTCGTCGTCTGCGCATCGCCCGCGTATTTCGCGCGCCATGGGCGTTCCGCGCGAGGCAAACGACCTGGCCGATCACGCATGTCTGCGTTTCAAGTACCAATCGAGCGGCAAAGTGCAGGATTGGCTCATCGACGGCGAGCCCGCGCCGGCCGGCGCCGCTGCCGGCGCACCATTCGTGCTCAATAACGCCGAAGCGGTACTGGCGGCCGCAATCGAAGGCGTCGGGATCGCGTACCTGCCCGACTTTCTGGTACGCCAAGCCCTTGCACAAGGTCAATTGGAAACGGTCTTCGACGCTTCGCCGACACTGCAAGGCGTCTTTCGCGCGCTATGGCCGACGAATCGTCACATGCCGCCGCGACTGCGCGTGTTCGTCGACTTCTTGGCCGAGCGGCTAGGCGGTGACGCACGCATCACATCGGCGCCGCCGGCATAGGCCTTCAACGCCGCGCCAACGCGTCGAACGTGGCGGTGCATCGCAGGCTGCCGCGCAAGTCTTCGTGCATGACCACCCACGTTTGCAATTTCAGCGAAACGGCCTTGGGCAAGACCCGCACGAGTGCATCGCGCCGCGCGATCGCCGTTTGACAGAAGCCGATGCCGCAGCCCGCGCGCAGCAATGCGAGCTGCGCCAGGTCGCTATCCGCGCGCAACGCGAACGCTTCACGCTTCCAGACGGGCAACGCTTTGCCGGCTTCGCGCAGAAACGGCGTCAATTGATCGAAGCCGATCAATGCGTGCCCCGCGAGTTCGGCGAGCGTGGCGGGCGTGCCGTGACGCTCGACATAATCGGCTCGCGCATAGAGCCCTAGCTCGACATCGCCGATTCGGCGCGCGATGAGCGCATCCTGAGATGGCTGCGCCATTCGAATAGCGATATCGACTTCGCGCTGCAATACGTCTTGAAGCCGGTTGGTGGTCACAAGTTCGACGACTAGCTCCGGATGCGACCGGCGCAACTCGGCGATGACGGACGGCAACACCTCGACGCCGATGATGTCGCTCGCGGAGACGCGCACGACACCGGCCACACCGGGCCCCTGACTCGCCGCCGCGCGCTCAAGCGCAGCGGCCGTGCTGCGCAGCGTCGCCGCATATCCGCGCAGTGCGAGGGCGGCATCCGTCGGCAGGAGCCCCGATTGCGAACGCGTAAACAGGGTCTGGCCGAACGCGGTCTCCAGCGCCGCGACGTGACGGCCCACCGTGGGCTGCGTGATGCCGAGCGCGCGGGCGGCGCCCGACAGCGAACCCTCCGTCAGCACGGCGAGAAAGGTTCGGTAAAGCTCCCAACTGAGATTCGAGGTCATACATAAATGTATAGCCAATAGCACATTCTCGCCAATTCCTTTATATCCGGCAGTGGCCGAGAATGTCTCCATCGATACGGTCCTATGACGGAGAGCGACGATGGAAACGACACAAAAAATGCATGATCGACGCGCGCTCGTGCTGGGCGCGACGGGCGGGATCGGCGGCGAGCTCGCGCGCCAACTGCTGGACGCAGGCTGGGAGGTGAATGCGCTGACGCGGCGCCCGAATATCGAAGGCGAGCGCGCGGGCATCCGCTGGATACGGGCGATGCGATGGATCGCGAATCCGTGTCGGCGGCGGCGCGCGGCTGTAGCGTAATCGTGCATGCAGTGAATCCGCCGGGATATCGGCGCTGGTCCGAACTCGTGCTGCCGATGATCGACAACACGATCGCCGCGGCGCGTATGACCGGGGCGACGATCGTGCTCCCGGGCACCGTCTATAACTACGGCCCCGACGCGTTTCCGTTGCTGACGGAAGACTCGCCGCAACGCCCCGCGACGCGCAAAGGCGCAATCCGCGTCGAACTCGAGCGCAGGCTCCTCGCCGCAAGCGAGCATGGCGTGCGCACGATCGTCGTTCGCGCTGGCGACTTCTTCGGTCCGCACGTCGGCAATAGCTGGTTTTCGCAGGGGCTGGTCAAGGGTGGAAGTCCGCTCGACGTCGTGCGTCTTCCCGGACGTGAGGGCGTGGGTCACTCATGGTCCTACGTGCCCGACGTGGCTCGCACGATGTGTCTGCTCATCGAACGTCGTGCGACGCTCGAACCTTTCTCGACGTTCCACATGACAGGTCATTGGGACGAGGACGGCACACGTATGGCCGCGGCGATTTCGGCAGTCGCTCGACGCCGCGGCATGCATCCGCGAGTGGGCCGCTTTCCTTGGTGGCTCGTTCGACTCGCCGCGCCGTTCACTACGACACTGCGTGAATTGCTCGAAATGCGCTACCTGTGGCAGGTGCCGGTGAAAATGAGCAATGCGCGGCTCAGCGCGACGCTGGGCGACGAGCCGCATACGCCGCTGGAGGCCGCCGTCGAAGCCACGCTGAGCGGTATCGGTTGCCTATCGTAAGCACGCTTGCCGTCGCGCGTATGAGAGAAATGACAGTTTCTCCCCTACGCTGATTTGTTTAGATTAGCGCCACATCCAAACGTGACGCGCGACGACAATGAACCTTGCAGCCAACGTTTCTTCACCGGATGTCGCGGCTAAATTTCGCGGCATTGCCGAATCGTTTCGCCATCGCACGCCTCGCGGCGCCTTCGCATGGGACACGTGGCAGGCATTGTCCGATGCCGGTTTATGGCGGCTACCCGTCCCCGAAAAACTCGGCGGTACCGGCGGATCGTGGACGCAGTTCGTCGATGCATTCGAGGCGATCGTCGCGACGCTGCGGTCGGTCGGCTTCGCCATGGCGCTCGCGAATCAGGCGACGTTGATCCGCGCCCTCCTCGCGCACGGCACGCCCGCGCAACTCGATCGTCATCTTCCGCGTTTGCTCACCGGCGCCGCCGGCGCAACGGCCATTTCCGAGAAAGGCACCGGCACCGAGGTGCGCGCGCTCGAAACGCGCCTGACGCGCGAGGGCAACGGCTATCGGCTCGACGGACACAAGTACAACATCAGTCATGCGCCCGATGCGCAGTTGGTGCTGGTCGTCGCCGCCTATACGAGCGAGGACAAGCCCGCCACCGCACTCGTGTTGCTCGACCCCACGCGCGACGGCGTCAGCCGCACGGTGCCGCAGGAGACGTTCGGCGTTGCCGATCTTCGATCGGCGACATCACGCTCGCGAATGTCAGCATCGGCGAACACGATCTGCTCGGCGAGCCGGCCGCGGGCCTACGCTTATTGATGGACATCGCGTCGATGAACCGTGCGCTATTCGGTCTGCTGTGCGCGGACGTCGTGAGGCCGTTCCTCACCGATGCGCTCGAGTACGTCGGCTCGCGCGCCACGCTCGGCGCCACGCTCGACAAACACCAGCACGTGCAGCGGCGACTCGTCGAAATCGAGATCGGCATGCAGCGCACGCGCTGGATGGCGCTCGCGGCACTCGAACAGTTGCTCTCGCATCACCCAGCCGCCTTGGCCAATTGTTCGATCGCCAAGCTCGGCGGTGCGCGCGATCTCGCACAAGCGGCGTTGCATCTGCTCGCGATTCACGGCAGCGACGGCTATCGCCGCGGCGCGCTCGCCACGTTCGTCGCCGATGCGCTGGCGATGGGATCCGCGGGCGGCACCGAAGAGATGCACAGCCGCAACATCTTCAGCCAAATGCAACGCGCGGCCCACACGGCCGGCGTTCGCTGAACCTCCGTTTTTCTACCCGATCAAGGAGTCTACGTTGACTATCCAGCAGGCTGAGCGCCCAAGCGACGCATCGCGTCGATAACCATTTCCCTCGCCGATCAATGGGGGGGAGAAGCGCACGCGCTTGCAAGCCCGATCATGATCATTTTCATCGAGCAGACGTGCATGAAAGCCACCGATCATCTGCTGCCAGAGGATCAAATGACGGTCGGCTACAACTTCGAGATCAAGCATCTCGCACCGACGCCGCCCGAGTGGGAAGTCACCGTGGACGCCGAGCTGATCGAAGTCGACGGCCGCATGATGACCTATCGCGTCTCGGTGCGCGACGCCGTGGGCGTGGTCGGCGAAGGCATCCATACGCGCTGCGCGGTCAGCCGCTCGGGCTTTCACAAGCGGCTCGCCGAGCGACGCGACAGCGCCGCGATCGCCCAATAAGGACCGGAGGCATCGATGGCGACGCCCGCTCTCCTTCAATCGCTCCGGCTGCCGGTGATCGCGTCGCCGATGCTGATCGCGAGCTATCCCGAGATGGTGCTGGCTCAATGCAAGAGCGGCATCGTCGGCTCGTTCCCCGCGCTGAACGCGCGCTCGAGCTCGCAACTGGACGATTGGCTCGGCATGATCGATGCCGAACTGCACACGCATCGCACGGCGTTTCCGGATTCGAACGTCGGCCCCTATGCGCTCAACATATCTGCCATCCGTCGAACACCCGGCTCGAGGCCGATCTGCGCATCGCGATCGATCGGCGCGTGCCGGTCATGATCACCAGCTTGCGCGCACCGGCGCGCGAGGTCGTCGACGAGGTGCATCGGTACGGCGGCATTTTGCTCCATGACGTCACGACGATTCGTCACGCGCAAAAGGCGCTCGAAGCCGGCGTGGACGGATTGATTCTCGTGGCGGCCGGCGCCGGCGGTCATGCGGGGACGCTGTCGCCGTTCGCACTGGTGCCCGAAGTGCGGCGCTTTTACTCGGGCTTCGTGGCACTGGCCGGCTCGATCGCGACGGGCGACGCGATCGCCGCCGCGTGCACGCTCGGCGGCCGATTGCGCCTATATCGGCACGCGCTTCATTGCATCGCGCGAAGCGAACGTGGTGACCGGCTACAAGGACACCATCGTCGAGGCGACGGCCGCCGACATCGTTTATACCGACGCGTTCACGGGCGTGCACGGCAACTATCTGCGCCAAAGCATCGAGGCCGCCGGGATCGACGTCAATAAATTGACCCGCGTCGAAGGCGCGCGGATGGACTTCTCGCCGGAATCGGGGGCCAAACAATGGCGCGACATCTGGGGAGCGGGCCAAGGCGTCGGGTCGATGGATGCCGTGTTGAGCGTGGCCGAAATCGTCGAACGGCTCGACGCGGAATACCGCGCGGCCCTCGCTCGCATCGAGCCGCGCGTCCGTGTGGCGCCTGCCACGGCCGCGCCGCACTGAACGTAGTTGCCCGCAGCACCGATCGCACCTTACGCACTGCTCGCCACGGACCGCATTGTCATGACGCCTCTCGAACTTGCGCCGCCGCCCACGATCGACGATGCCATCGCCGCCTGCCGCACGCGCATCGACTCGATCGATACCGATCTGCTCGCACTGATCGTCAAACGCGTCGAATGCGCGACCGAGATCGGCCGCCTAAAGCGACGCGGCGGCTTGCCGGTCTATCATCCGGCGCGCGAGCGTGCGATCGTCGCCAATCTCTGCGCCCGCGCGCGCGGCGCATTGCGCGACGATCACGTGGCTTCTATTTGGGGCGCGCTCTTTACGCCAGCCGCGAGCTGCAAGGCGCGCCTTCCGTGGCGTTTCTCGGTCCTGCCGGCACCTTCACGGAAGCCGCGGCGCGGCAATACTTCGGCGATGCGGTAAGAACCGATGCGCGCGATACGCTCGACGGCGTGTTCACCGCGCTTAGCCAAGGCGAGACCGACTTCGCGGTCGTCCCCATCGAGAACTCGACGGAGGGTACCGTCACCCGTACCGTCGATTTGCTCGCGCATCATGCGCCGCCGATTACGGGCGAGATCGAGCAGACGGTGGTGCATTGCCTGCTGAGCGCCGGCGGCTCGCTCGAAGGCGTCGACTGTGTCTTGGGCCACGAACAGGCGCTCGCGCAATGCCGTACGTGGCTCGACACCCATGCGCCTCACTTGCAGCGCATCGCGGTCTCGAGCAACGGCGCAGCGGCACGCCAAGCGGCCGAGCAAGCGCATTGCGCGGCGATCGCGGGCGAACCCGCCGCGCTGCGCTATCAGTTGCTGATCGTCGCGCGCGCAATTCAAGACGATCCGAACAATCGCACGCGCTTTCTGGTGCTGGGCGGCCCCTCGCCCGAACCGACCGGCGACGATCGCACGAGCCTTTCGTTCACCCCGAACGACGGGACCGACGAACTCGCCCACCTGTTCGGCGTGCTCGCGCAGCGTCAGATCGGCATGCTATGGCTCGCCGTACGCCCGGGCCGCGCCCCGGGCTCGCCCTATCGCTACTTCGCCGATCTGAGCGGCCACGCCCATGACGCACGCGTGCGCGCGGCGCTCGACGATCTCGCACCTGCGCTTTCGGGCCTGCGCGTATTGGGTGCCTATCCGCGCGGGCGGCTGAACGACGCCGCTTGCGCGCCTTCGCCGGGACATTGACCATGCAGACGCTCACACCGGATGTTTCGATCGTCGCGAAGCGAGTCTGCGCGATCCATGAAGGACGAGACGATCGATTGCTCGTCCTATGCGGCATCGCCGCGCCTTGGGCGTTGCCGCTCGCGGCGGGCAAATGGCTGCGCGCGCTACGCAACGAGTACGAGGACGAGCTCGAACTGCTTCCGTTCTTGCATGGCACGCGCGACGAAAACGGAATCGGCCGGCTACCGGACAACGCCAAAATCGATGCGTTGCTGCGGCGCCTGGTCCGGCTAAGGATGCCGGCCGCCGTTATCGTCGAATCTTCGGCGACCGCCTATGGACGCTGGCGCGCGCAGTTGGCCCCGCTGGACACGGACCGCTGGACCCTGTGCGAACACGACAACATCCGTAGCGCGCCGGACGCGTTGCGGCCGAGAGCCAGCGGGCTGCTCGCTGCGTGGCCCACCACGGACGCTCGCCTGGCCGCTTCCGATGATCTATGCAGACAGATCGTGCTCGAGGTGTCCGCCCATATCGGCGCATCCATCGCGAGCCTCGCCGATGCGTTCATCGGAGGCGACATCGAGATCGCCGGCGTATCGCTCAATGCGATGCTTGGCGGGGCGGCCGCGACTTGTCCCTCGCGCACCGATCTCGCGAATGCGCTCGACCGGTTGGCCAACGGCGTGCGCGCCCGCCGTATCGCGGCGTTCACACCGCCGAGCACCGTCGCTGCGAAGCAGGCTCTAACGCGAGGTCGCCGGCCGCGCCCCACATGTATGGCCGATGCACCGGCAGAAACGAGCGCGACACCGCCCGCACGTCATCGGCCGGATTCCCTACTTCCGATCCTTGTTTCGATTTGCCCTCCGTAAGCGGGCGACTGACATTTCTGCCAGTTGCCGAGTCCGTCAGATTGTCTAAAGATATATTTTAAGACAATCACCCAGCGGGTAGCGGAATTAACGGACCATGCCCAAAACAACACTAAGCGTGCGAACACGGAGCGCGCTCTTCGCCGCCGCGCTCTCGGCCGTGGCGCTGCAAGGCTGCGCGCCGTTCGGCCAGCAGCCGCCCACCGCCACGGTCACGCCCATCGACCAGTGGGACGCCGGCGCCGCCATTCGCGCTGCTTCGACAGGCGAGCCGCCTGTCCCCCGATGGTGGCGCGCATTGGGCGATGCTCAGCTCGATCGCATCTTGGACGACGCGCTGGCCGGCGCGCCGTCGCTGCGCGTGCAACACGAGCGCGTCGAGCAAGCGCTCGCCGAGGCGCGCATCGAACACGCCGCCGAGTTGCCGAAGCTCGATGCCGAGGCCGACGCCCTCCCGCAGCGCCTATCGAGCAGCTATCGAACGCCGCCGCCCGCGGCCGGGCATTGGCAAGTCGATGCGCAGGCGCTTCTCACGGCGTCGTGGGATCTCGACTTGGCGGGGCGCCTCCGAGCGATGAGCCGCGCCGCGCGCTTGCGCGCCGATCGGCAGCGCTCGCTCGAAGACGCCGCCAAGGTGTCGCTCGAAGCCGCGATCGTCGAGACGTATTTGCAGCTCGCGCTCGAGCAGCAGTTGCTGGCCATCGCACACGACACGCTCACGCAGCACGAGCACCTATTGCGGCTGACGACTGCGCGCGTCGACGCCGGCATCGACATGCAAGTCGCGGCGCTACGCGCCGGCGAGCCCGTGCCGCTCGCGCAGGCGAGTATCGAGCGGCACAACGCCGCCGTCGCTCAACTGCAACACCGGCTCGCCGCGCTCGTCGGCAAGGGCCCCGGCTACGCCGATACGCTCGTCGCGTCGGCCGGCGTCCTCGCCGTGCCGCTGCCGCTTCCCGCGGTACTCCCCGCTTCGCTCGTCGGCACGCGCCCGGACGTGCTCGCGGCGCGCTACAACGTCGAAGCGCAATCCGCCGGCATCGATGCGGCGCACGCCGCGTTCTATCCCGACATCAACCTGCTCGCGTTCGCCGGCGTGCAGAGCTACGGCTTTCGCGCACTGCTGCACGGCAGTAGCGGCACGCTCGGCGCCGGCCCGGCGCTCACGCTGCCGATCTTCGAGGGCGGCCGTTTGCAGGCCGAGCTGCGCGCCCAGCGATCGGCCTACAACGCGGCCGTCGCGGCTTACGACGACACCGTCGTCAATGCGCTGGCACAGGTTAGCGATGCGCTTACCGAAATCGACGCGCTTTCGCGCGAGCGCAGCTTGCATCGGCAAGCGCTCGAGCGAGCGCAACAAGCCTACGACGTCGAGACACGCCGCTACGCCAAAGGCATCGCCGGCTATCTGGACGTCCTGCTCGCGCAGGGCCGCTTGTTAGAAGACCGTACGTCCGCTGCGCAAGCGGATGCCTCTTTCGCCATCGAGCATGTCCGCTGATCGCCGCGCTCGGCGGCGCCAGCACCCCCGTTGGAGCCTTACGATGACGAATTCCGATCCTCAAGCGGTCGAGCAAGAAGCGCTCGCCGCACGCATGCGCGCCGCCGGCGGCGCCGCTTTCGCTTGTTTTTCGTCGCGCTTGCCGTCACGGCAGGCGCCGGTTTCGCCTACTGGGGGGGCGACGCGCGGCATCGAAACCACGGACGACGCTTACGTGGCCGGCGACGTCGTCCAAGTCTCCTCGCTCGTGAACGGTACCGTCGATGCCGTGATGGTGGAAAACGCTCAGTGGGTGCACGCGGGCGATCCGCTGTTTCGCGTCGACAGCACGGACGCGCGCCTCGCCCTGAATGCGGCCGTCGCACAACTCGCGCACGCGGTGCGCGCGTACCGGACCGCGCGTGCCGACGTATCGCGCGAGAACGCCGAGGTCGAACTGCAACGATCCACGCTTGCGAAAGCCAGCGACGATCTGCGGCGGCGCGAGAGTCTCGCGCAAGACGGCGGCGTCTCGCGCGAGGATATCCGTCATGCACGCGATGCCATGACGAGCGCGTCGGCATCGCTCAGTGCGCAGCAAGCCGCCTACGAGGCGGCGCTCGCGAAAATCGACAGCACGTCGATCGAATCGAATCCGCTCGTGCGCGAAGCGGCCGCCCGCGTACGCAGCGCGGCGCTGGCGCTGCGGCGCGCCGAAACCCGTGCGCCGATCGGCGGGCTCATCACGCACCGCGTCGTCCAAGTGGGCCAGCACGTCGCGCCCGGCGCGATCGCGATGGCGCTCGTACCGCTCGATCGAGTCTGGGTCGAAGCGAACTTCAAGGAATCGCAGTTGCGCGAGATGCGCACGGATCAAGCCGTCGATCTGCGCTCCGACCTTTACGGCCCCCGATGTCGTATTTCACGGCCGCATTGCCGGCATCGAAGCCGGCACGGGCGCAGCGTTCGCATCCGTGCCTGCGCAAAACGCGACCGGCAACTGGATCAAGGTCGTACAACGCGTGCCGGTGCGGATCGCGCTCGACCCGGCGGAGTTGCGTGCGCATCCGCTGCGCATCGGTTTGTCGATGACCGCGTCGGTGCCGGTCAAGCAATCCGCGGGCGCCGTGTCGGCATCGACGCTGCCGGAGGTCGGCGGCTCGCCCGGTGCGATCGACCAAACCACGGTCTATCGCGGCGACGACGATGCGGGCAATGCGCTCGTGAACGAAACGATCCGCGCCAATAGCGGCGCCGGTGCACATGAGCCGGGAGCGTGAGATGGCGTGGACGAAATCTCACCCGGCGCCTAAACAGCCGCTCGAACCGATGACGGGCACGGCGCTCGTATTCGTCGCGATCGCCATCAGCGTGGCGAACTTCATGCAGACGCTCGATTTGACGATCGCGAACGTCGCGGTGCCCACGATCGCGGGGGACCTCGGCGTCGCGCCCGACATGGGCACGTGGATGCTGACGTCGTTCGCGACGCCGCTCGCAATCACGCTGCCGCTCACGGGGTGGCTCGCTCAGCGCTTCGGGCAGGTGCTGCTGTTTCGCGTGTCGCTGGTGCTGTTCGTGGTCACCTCGATTTTGTGCGGCCTCGCGCCCAACTTCGAGTCGCTGCTGATCTTCCGTGCACTACAGGGCGCGGCGTCGGGGCCGATCACCGCGCTTCGCAAGCGCTGTTGATGGCCGTCTTTCCACCGGCGCGCCGCAACGTCGCGTTGGCCGTCTGGCAGACCACGACGTTCGTCGCTCCGGTGCTCGGCCCCGATCATCGGCGGCTGGATCACCGACAATCTGACGTGGCCGTACATCTTCTATGTGAACGTGCCCACGGGTGCGATCGTCCTCCTTGTTTTGATGCGCTTTCTGGATGGACGCGACAATCCCACGCGACGCCTTCCCGTCGACATGGTCGGTCTCGCGCTGCTAGCCGCGAGTTTCGGATCGCTCCAGTTGTTGCTCGATCGAGGAGAAAACCTGGACTGGTTCGCGTCGGTCGAGATTCGCATGCTTGCCGTCGTCTGCGTCGTTTCCTTTTGCGCGCTCATTCTCTGGGAAATGACGGAAGCCCATCCGATCGTCGATCTACGGCTCTTCGCCAATCGCGAATTTACGGCCGGCACGCTCGCGGTCATGGTCGGATTCGGCGTCTACTACGGCGCGCTCGTGCTCGTGCCGCTCTGGTTGCAGACACAGCAGGAGTACACCGCCACATGGGCCGGCATCGCCACCGCGCCGCTCGGCATCGCCGGCATCGTCATCGCACCGCTTATCGGCCGCTTCCAGGGCCGCTCCGACCCACGGCGGCTCGCGACGATCGCGCTGATCGGCTGGGGCGCCGCGTCGTTTTGGAGAATGGGCTTCAATACCGACGTGACGATCGGCGACATCGCGGCCAATTCGTTGCTGATGGGCGCGGCCACCGCGTTCTTCATCACACCGCTCGTATCGCTCTCGATCGCGGGTCTGCCGCGCGATCGGCTACCGGCAGCGTCAGGTCTGCAAAACGCTTTGCGCCGGCTCGGTACGAGTATGGCGACGTCGATCGCGCCGACCTACTTCGAACGCCGTGCCCGCGTACATCGGACCTATCTCGTCGATCGCATCACATTGTTCGATCCGGGCACGAGCGACTGGCTCGCCAAACTCGAACATAGCGGCATGTCGCCGGCTGGGGCGCTTGCATCGGTTTGCCCATTCGATCGAGATTCAAGCGCATATGCTGGCATTGATCGATTTCTCGTTCGGCTCCGTCTTGCTCTTCGTCGCCACGCTCGCGCTCGTGTGGTCCATCCGCTACCGCAGAGCCTGAACCGTACCGCCCCCTATCGCACGTGATCGACGTTCGATCTCCTTCCCCCAAAAAAAGCGGCGGCGCCGCAGATCGCGACACCGCCGCAAGAACCGCCACTTCAATCCGTGTTACGGCGTCACCGTCGATGCATCGGCCGCGACCGGCGCGGGCGCGTAGCCGTCGGCCAAGATCCCGATCGTATGCGCGGCCCCTTCGCGCAGCCGTTTGGCTTCCTGATACGAGCTCGAGCGATACCAAGCACGTGCGCGCTCGGCCGATTCGAACTCGAGTACGACCATGCGCTTCGGCGACCAATCGCCTTCGAGCGTTTCGGTTTCGCCGCCGCGCACGAGAAAGCGCCCACCGAATGCGGCCACCGTCGGTGCGCCGATTCGACGATATCCCTCGTAGGCTTCGGGATCGTGCACGTCGATGTCGAAAATCACGAATGCGGACATGTTTTCTCCTGTGATGTGGGATGAGCGGACCGAGCGCTATACGCCGGGCAACGCGATCGATTGCGTCCGCGCCGCCTCGAGACGCAGTTGCCGCGCGCGCTGATACTCGGGCGAGGCATGCCAGCGATGCACCGTCTCGATATCGTCGAACTCGAGCACGACCACGCGCCTGGGCTTCCACTCGCCTTCCAGCACCACGACATCGTCGCTGCGGGCCAGCACGCGGCCGCCGTGCGCCGCGATCGTCGGCAGGCCCACTTGGCGATAGGCCGCCAGGCCCTCGGGGTCGAGCACGTCGACATCCACCACTACGTAGGCGCTCATCCTTGCTCTCCCGGTTGCGACGAGACTTCGTCCGTCTCGAGTTGCAGCAATATCCGACCGTTCTCGATCTTCACGGGATAGGTGCGGATGCAGCCCTCCACCGGCGCGCACATCGCCTTGCCGGTACGCACGCTGAAGCGGCCCTGGTGAAGCGGACACTCGATCTCGTCGTCGAGCAAGAAGCCGTCGGTCAGACGTGCCTCGCCGTGGGTGCACAGGTTATCCGTCGCGAAGATTTCATCGCCGACCGCGAACAGCGCGATGTCGCGCCCTGCCACGTGCACGCCCGCAAGACCCTCGGCACGCACGACCTCCGGGTCGACGGCATCGATCCACTCGTTGCTCATAACGCGCTCCTGTCAGATCGGATAGATGATCGAGTTCGGAACCATTTCGCTGTCGTAGACGCAGATCCGCGATTCGAACCGCAACCCGTCCTCGTTGCGACGGATACGGTCGATGTAAAAGCCCGCGTTGTAGACGTCCGTCGCCTGTTCCGACTTGGTGCGCAGCACCGCGTAGTTCGTGCGCGCCTCGATGATCGATTCGTCGATATAGGTAATGAGCGGCGTGCCGATGATGTGCCGCTGGTAGTACGGATCGTAGAAAAGCGTTTCCTTGATGCCGTAGACCCGGTCCTTCAGCATGCCCTTGCTTTCGAAAGCGAGCAGCGCAAGCGGCAGGCGCCGCTCATGATTCTCGCGCGGCACGAGCTCGTAGCGGCACGCCTCTTCGAAAAACTCGGGCCACGCGTCCCAATCGCCGGTATCGAGCACCGACGCATAGCGCGCGTTCATCTCGACGAGTGCGTAGTAATCGGCGAAGGTCACGTCCGTCGCTCGCGGCGCCGGCGCCTGAGCTTGAGTCAAGGTGGCGATCGTCGTCATTCAGGCCTCCATCACTTTGCGCCAATATTCGTACATACCGCGCACGAGGGTCTCGCTGACCATGTGATCGGTGTGATCGTCCACCCCGCGTCCGCCGAGTTCGTTGTAGACGTTGCCTTCCGGGATCGTGTCGAAGTTCTGTTGCACGCACTCGATCACTTCGCCGTCGTCGGCAGACACGAAGCCGGCCGGGCCGAACAGATTCGCCTGACGCAAACGCCGGCGCGTCATTTCCTCGTCGTCGGTCTCGAAGCCGAAGTGCGTCCATACGTAGTCGAACACGCCGGGGCTCACGGGTCGGATGCGCCGCGTCGAAAGCGCATTGACCTGCTGCTGGATGATCACGCTCGGCATCAAGGTCAGCATGACGACCGTCGGGTCGCCCCACCACGGCTCGTGAACGACATCGAGGAAACGATCGTCGTGCAGCGTCATGCGCTCCTTGAAGCTCGTCACGTTATGCGTGACCTCGCCGCCGCCACCGCCGCTGCGGATTCGAAATCATCGCGCCGTGCCGATGATGCGCATCGGTCACGAGCTCGGCCGGATGTCCGCGCGCCACAAGCCGAAGTTGACGAACCACGTATGCAGCAGACCGGCGTGATAGGGGTCCTTGATGTTCTCGACCATCAGCTTCCAGTTGCTCGGCACGCGTTGGCGCGTGTAGCCGAGCAGCGTGAGCTTCGGGCCGTGAAAGAGGCGGTTCGTAGTAATGAAGGATCTTCGGACCGAGAAAGTCCTCGAACGACTCCACGTTTTGGTCGAACGACGCAAACACCGCACCGCCGCGCGTCGATACGCGCAGGCGACGCAACGAATGCTGGCTCGGATCGAACTCGGCCGGCATGCCGCCGTTGATCTTGCCCGCTTGACGCACGCCGCGCCGAAACGGCACGCCGATCAAGTTGCCCTTCAAATCGTAGTTCCACTGGTGATAGGGGCAGTGGAAGTCCTTCGCCTTGCCGGCTCGCTCGCGGCAAAACTGCATGCCGCGATGGGCGCAGGCATTTTCGAAGACAGCGACTTCGCCGTCCTCGGTTCGCGTCATGATGACCGAACGTTCGCCCACCTCGGTGCGTTGGAAATCGCCGGGCGACGGCACCTCGGCTTCGAGGCCGATATAGCACCAGTGCTTCGAGTAGAACAGCCGCTCCAGCTCTCGTTGATAAAGCTCATCGCTCGTATAGGCCGCATACGGCGTTCTGCTGGCGCCTTCCCCCTTCCAGTCGAGGGTGTGCGCGATATCGTTCGGTGCGTTCAAGACAACTCCTTTTAGTAAGACACAGCGTCGATTTCGATGCCGGGGATTGCGCCGTGCGACGAAGCCGGCATGCGACCGCCGGCGTGCCGCGATTCGCGGCGGAAAGCTGCTCGATGACTTGCGCGGTGTCGCTCCAACCGAGACACGCGTCCGTTACGCTTTGACCGAACACGAGCGGGCGGCCCCGCACGATGTCTTGCCGCCCCTCCACGAGGAACGACTCGATCATCACGCCCGCAATCGCTCGTTGGCCTTCTTCCAATTGCAGCGCCAAGTTTTCGCAGACATCGAGTTGCGCGCGCGTTTTGCTTGCCGCTATTGCCGTGACTGGCGTCGACGACGACGAACGGCGGCAGGCGTGCCTCGCTCAGCGCCACGCAGGCGCTGGCGACGCTTTGCGCGTCGTAGTTCGGGGTCTTGCCGCCGCGCAAGACGACGTGCGTATGGGGGTTGCCGGTCGTCGCGACGATTTCGATCCCGCCGCGCTCCGCCGGCCGCAAATACCGGTGCCCCGTACGCGAGGCCAGCGCGCCGTCGATAGCGACCTTCACGTTTCCGTCCGATCCGTTCTTGAAACCGATCGGCGCGCCCACTCCGGAGGCCGTTTGCCGATGGATCTGCGATTCGGTCGTGCGTGCGCCGATGGCTCCCCAAGAAACGAGATCCTCGAGATAGGGCGTGACGATCGGATCGAGAAACTCCGTCGCCGCCGGCACGTCCATCGCGTTGACGCCGAGCAAGATGCCGCGCGCCATGCGCAACCCTTGCTCGATGCGGAAGCTGTCGTCCAACCCGGGATCGTTGATCAAGCCCTTCCACCCGCCTCGCGTGCGCGGCTTTTCGAAGTACACACGCATGACGATTTCGAGCGTATCTGCATGCTTGGCACGCAGCGGTGCCAGCCGCCGAGCGAATTCGAATGCCGCCTCGGGATCGTGGATCGAACACGGGCCGACGATGACAGCTAAACGATCGTCGTCGCCCGCGAGGATGCGTGCGAGCGCGTGCCGTGTATCGTCGACGAGTCGTGCCGACAGTGCATCGCGCGGCAGTTCGCTGCGCAACCGACCCGCGCCGACGACCGCCGGCCCGCTCGCCGACGTTGCCTGAACCGATCTATCCATGTTGACGCTCCGCTCTCGTTTCGCATAGCCGATTTACGGCGGCAATTAGAACTTGATAAACGGCAACTTGATACTGTCATTTATATCAGACCTACGATATTCCCCTCGCATCTGCCATTTCCAACAGTTTCGCACTTGAAAAATTGATATTAAATTCTTCGCACCTCGGGTCGACATCGACCTCACCACCAAGGGAGTGAGCCATGACGAAGAAATGTTTCGAGACGAATATCGCCGTGAAGTATCGGAGACGGATGCGACCGGCCATGTCAGCAGCCCGGTTTATTACGACTATTTACAGCACGCCTATCTCACCTTCATGCACGATCTGCTCAAGCTGCCGCACTCCGCGAAACTGCCGCACATCATGGTGAAGACCTCGTGCGAGTATTTGAAGCCTGCTCAATATGGCGACACCATTACGGTGCGCAGCAGCGTGACGCGATTCGGCTCGAAAAGCTTCGAGTTGGAGCATTTGATGGTGCGCGACGGTGCCGAGCAAGACGACGACGCGGTCGTCGCGCGGGCCTATTCGACGCACGTCATGTACGACTACGAAAATCACTCGACCCAGGCCGTTCCCGAAGAATTCAAATCTCGGGTCCTGTCGTTCCAGGGCGCGATTTGACGCCGTCCGACAGGGGCGCCGCCCGGCGCCCCCGCCATCCGCGCACTACGCGAATTCGATCAAGCTCGTTGCATGGCCTTAACGACGGCATTCGTCTTATTCGAGGCCCCGAGCTTCACGATCGAACGGGCAATATGAAAATTAATAGTACGCTCCGTCAATCCGAGAATCATACCAATCTCGTAGGACGTCTTACCTTCCGCCGCCCAGCGCAGAACCTCGCATTCACGATTGCTCAATACGGTCTTTTTAACAAAAGACGCTTCCAGTGCATTCGAAATCATTTGAGTCTCCGGCCATTTTCATCCAGAAAAACTACCAAAAAATGGAGAGTATTGGATCGCAAACCATGGTTTCATGAGGCCCTCGAATGCTAATAATTGAAATTATATTAACCGGCAACCGCAAGAGAACGCATCCCGCGCAAGCGGAACCGGTCGTTCAACGATTGGATAGACGAGTAGGAATGCGACAATTGCGCGAACATCGATCAATTGCTCGGGCGCTGCCCGGCATTAACAATCCGATTTTGATGCCGCACTGCAACGTCACGCATCCAGCAT
>NZ_JBFLUK010000009.1:0-12805 GCF_050470685.1 Trinickia sp. NRRL B-1857
CCGTTCGGATAACGCAAATCAGCGTATTCGATATCGTTCCCCCAACGCGCCGTGACCGCGCCCCAAGCCGCGCTCAGCCGATGGCTGCGATCGGCGAGCGTTTGCGGGTTGCGCTCCCCGGCCGTACTCGATCTGCGTGCCGTTCGAAAGCTTCACCGTCCACGCATAGCGCGGCGACAGCGTCACTTCGTCGGGCGTCGCCCCGAGCGGCGCCAGCCACTTCTTGAAATCGAAGTAGGCGCGACGACTTCCTTTTCCGTCCCGTTCGGTCCGTCGAACGCGGGCAGATCCTGATCGAGCTCGCCTTGGTTCGCCGTGAACAGTTCGCCGTCGACACTGACGAGCTGATCGCTACCCCACGTGCCGAGCGGCTTGTATTCTTCGAGCGTGACCGCGAGCGCGTTGGGCCAAACGCGCCGCACGCTCGCGCGGCGCACCCACGGCATCTGCTCGAACGCCGCCCGAGCGCTATCCAAATCGACCGTGAAGAAGTTGCCCTTCAAATGCCCCACTACACCTGCGCGCACCGTCGGCGCGTTGATGTGCTCGGTGTCGCCGCCGATCGCGATCGTATGCAGCGCGAACGCCGGACGTTGCATCAGCCAGTACGCGCCGGCCGCCAATAGCACCAGCGCCCACAGCGCATAGAGCGCGTTGGCGGCGAGGTTCAGTTGGCGTACGTTATCCACATGGGCGGCGTTCAATCCGAAAGCGTCAGGGCGAGTACGCCGACGACGAGGTCCTGATAGCTGATGCCCACCGCGCGCGCGGCCTTCGGGGGCAACGAGTGATCGGTCATGCCCGGCGCCGTATTCACCTCGAGAAAGTAGGCGTTGCCGTTCGCATCGAGCATGAAATCGGCCCGGCCCCAGTCGGTGCAGCCGAGCACCTCGAACGCACGGCGCGACACCGCCTTCAAGCGCTTCTCTTCGTCGGCGGGAAGGCCGCAGGGAATCAGGTACTGCGTGTCGTCCGCGATGTACTTCGCGTGGTAGTCGTAGAACTCGCCGGCCGGCACGATCTTGATGATCGGCAAATCGAGATCGCCCGCGATGCATGCGGTGTACTCGCCGCCGCCCTCGATGCTCTTTTCGACGACGACGATCTTGTCGAATTTCGCCGCTTCCTCAAGCGCGGCCGGCAGTGCTTCGGCCGTTTTCACTTTCGTGACGGCGACGCTCGAACCCTCGCTCGCGGGCTTCACGAACAGCGGCAAGCCGAGCTTGGCGACGATGTCGGCTGCGCGCGCGGCGTAGTCGTCGCCGCGCATCACTGCCTCGAACGGCGGCGTGGGCACGCCGAGTTTGCTGCCAGACGAGCTTCGTCGGAATTTGTCGAGGCCGAGTGCAGACCCGAGCACGCCGGGGCCCCGTATAACGGATACCGTAAAAGTCGAGTGCGCCCTGGATTTGGCCGTTCTCGCCGTAGCCGCCCGTGCAGCGCGATGAACGCGCGCGCGCGAAGCCCTCGTCCTTGAGCGCCGACAGCGGCGCTCGGCAGGATCGAACGGGTGGGCGTCGACACCGGCGTCGCGCAATGCCTTGAGCACGAGCGAGCCCGACTTGAGCGACACCTCGCGCTCGGCGGATTGCCCACCGAGCAAGACGGCCACTTTGCCGAAACGTTTCGGATCGATGCTACTCATCTCTGACCTTTAATCCCTAACCTTGAGTTCGTTTGCGAGGCGTCCGGCACCGTGCCGATCGAGCCCGCGCCATCGTGATCACCACGTCGCCGTCACGCACGAGCGTCGACAGCGCCGCGGCACCTCTTCGACCGTCGCGACGAATACCGGATCCACCTTGCCCGTCGCACGAACGGCGCGTGCGAGCGCATTGCCGTCGGCGGCAACGATCGGCGATTCGCCGGCAGCATACACTTCCCGTCAGCACGAGCGCGTCGACGCTCGATAGCACGCCGACGAAATCTTCGAAGCAATCGCGCGTGCGCGTATATCGATGCGGCTGGAACGCAAGCACGAGCCTTTGACCTGGGAACGCCCGCGCGCGGCGGCGATCGTCGCCGCCATCTCTACCGGGTGATGACCGTAGTCATCGATCAGCGTGTACGTTCCGCCTTCCGCCGCGCGCATCTGGCCGTAGCGCTGGAACCGCCGTCCGACACCGGTGAACTCGGCCAACGCCCGTTGAATGTCGGCATCGGCGATCTCGAGTTCGGTGGCGATCGCAATCGCAGCCAGCGCGTTTTGCACGTTGTGCGTGCCCGGCATGTTCAACACGATGTCGATCGGCGTCGCGCCTTCGCGCACCGCCGTGAAATGCATCTTGCCTCGCGCGCGACACGTTGATCGCACGCACTTGCGCATCGGGCGCGAAGCCGTAACGAATCACCGGCTTCGAGACAAACGGCGAATCTCGCGCACGTTCGTGCAATCGACGCACAGCACGGCGATACCGTAGAACGGCAACCGATGCGTGAATTCGATGAACGCCTGCTTGAGCCGGCGAAGTCGTGCCCGTAGGTGTCCATGTGATCTTCGTCGATGTTCGTGACGACTTCGATCACGGGCAACAGATTCAGGAACGAGGCGTCCGATTCGTCCGGCCTCGCGACGATGAAGTCGCCCGTGCCCAGGCGCGCATTGACGCCCGCGGCTCGTCAGCCGCCCGCCGATCACGAACGTCGGATCGAGCCCGCCCGCCGCGAGCACGCTCGCCACGAGACTCGTCGTCGTGGTCTTGCCGTGCGTCCCGGCGATCGCGATGCCCTGCTTCAAACGCATCAGTTCCGCCAGCATCACGGCGCGCGGCACGATCGGCACGCGCTTGCGGCGCGCTGCCAAGACCTCGGGGTTGTCGCTACGTACGGCCGTGGAGACTACGACGGCGTCGGCGTCGCCGATGTGCTCGGCGTCGTGCCCGATCTCGATGCGTGCGCCGAGCGATGCGAGGCGGTCGGTCGAGGCGCTACGAGCCAGGTCCGACCCGCTGACGCGATAGCCGAGCGTGACGAGCACCTCGGCGATCCCGCTCATGCCGCGCCGCGATCCCGACGAAGTGAATATGTTTGACGATGTGTTTCATGACTTTCCTTCTTGGCGCGCGAGCGCCACGCCGCGCATACCTGCGCGACGCGATCGGTAGCTTCGGGCTTGGCGAGCAAGCGCGCGCGCTCGGCCATCTCGGCGAGCGTCTCGCGCGTCTGGCTGCGCAGCCACTCCGCCAGGTTTTCCGGCGACAAGTCGCGTTGCTGCACCAGGACGGCCGCATTTTGCGAAGCTAAGAATTGGGCGTTCGTGCTTTGATGGTCGTCCACCGCATACGGGAACGGCACGAACAATGCCGGCCACGCCCACGGCGGCCACCTCGGCCACCGTCATCGCGCCGGAGCGGCAGATCACGAGGTCGGCTTCGCCGTATGCCGCGGCCATGTCGTCGATGAACGGCACGAGACGCAGCGCCTCGCCGGGTTCGAAGCCGGCTTGCGCGTAGTTCGCCTGCAACGCGTCGATATGCTTCGCACCGGCTTGATGGATGACGTGCGGGCGCTCGTTCGGCGCAAGCAGCGCCAGCGCGCGCGGCACGCACTCGTTCAGTGCCGCGGCGCCCAAGCTGCCCGCCGACGATAAGCACACGCAGCGGACCGGTGCGGCTCGCATAGCGCGCCTTGGGCTCTTGTGCATGGCAAAGCTCGTCGCGCAACGGGTTGCCGGTCCATTCGGCCCCGGGCAGCGTGTCGGGGAACGCAACGAGCACGCGACGCGCGAGCTTCGCGAGCACCTTGTTGGCAAGCCCCGCGACGGAATTCTGTTCGTGCAGTACGAGCGGACGGCCGGTCAGCGCCGTCATGACGCCGGCCGGGAACGTGATGTAGCCGCCCATCCCGAGTACGACATCGGGCTTGACGCGCTTCAGCACGCGAGCGCTTTCTAGACATGCGCGCAGCAAGTTCAAAGGCAGCATCAACTTGGTCTTGAGCCCTTTGCCGCGCAGCCCGCCGAAGCGAACGTACTCGATCGGCACGCCGTGTTTCGGCACGAGCGACGCTTCCATGCCGGTCGGATTGCCGAGCCAAACCACGCGCCAGCCCCATGCGCGCATACGGTGAGCCACCGCGAGCCCCGGGAACACGTGTCCCCCGGTGCCGCCGGCCATGACCAATAGCGTGTGTTGCGGCGTGGTGCTCATACCTTCCCCCCACGCATCAGGACGCGGTTCTCGTAGTCCACCCGCATCAACACCGCCAGCGCGACACAGTTGAGCACGATACCCGAGCCGCCGTAGCTGACGAGCGGCAGCGTGAGCCCCTTCGTCGGCAGCAGGCCGAGATTCACGCCCATATTGATGAACGTTTGGGCGCCGAACCATATGCCGATGCCCTTGGCCATCAGCCCTGCGAAGGTGCGGTCGAGCGCGAGCGCCTGCCTGCCGATCTCGAACGCGCGGCGCACGATCCAATAGAACAGCAAGATGACAACCAGCACGCCGATGAATCCGAATTCCTCGCCGATCACGGCGAGAATGAAGTCGGTGTGCGCCTCGGGCAGATAGTTGAGTTTTTCGACGCTGCCGCCCAGACCGACGCCGAACCACTCGCCGCGGCCGAATGCGATCAGCGAGTGCGTCAATTGATAGGCCTTGCCTTGCGCGTAGCGATCGTCCCACGGGTCGAGGTAGGCGAAGATCCGCTCGCGGCGCCACGGAGACGCCCACACCAGAATCGAGAACGTCCCCACGGCCGTCGCGACGAGACCGCCGAACAGCTTGCCGTTCACAGCCGCCGAGAAAGAGCACGCCCATCGCGATCGCGGCGACGACCATGAAGGCGCCCATGTCGGGCTCGAGCAGCAGCAGCGCGCCGACGACGCCGACGGCGAAGCCCATCGGCAAGAAGCCCTTGGCAAAACTGTGCATGTGCTCTTGCTTGCGCACCGTGTAGTTCGCCGCGTAGATCGTGACGGCGAGCTTCATGATTTCCGACGGCTGCATGTTCATCAGGCCAAGCGGAATCCAACGCCGTGCGCCGTTCACGCCCTTGCCGATGTGCGGAATGAGCACGATCACGAGCGCCGCGAGCGCGAGCAAGAAAAGCTTGGGCGCGTACTTGTCCCAGACCGAGATCGGAATCTTGAACGTAATGATCGCGATCACCGAGGCGAGCGCCAGCGAAATCACATGGCGCATCAAGAATGCATAGGTGTGATAGGCCGCGTACTTCGGCGAATCGGGCATCGCGATCGAGGCCGAGTAGACCATCACGACGCCGAGCCCAAGGAGCGCGATGACGACCCACAGCAGCGCGTGATCGTAATCGAGCATGCGCGAGCGCACCGGCCGCATGCCGCTGACCACGCTAGCGAGCCCGCCCATGGGCGATACGGCGGCGGCGAACTTCGCCGGTTTGGCGCCGTCCGCCGTATCGCGTTGTCCTCCGAGACCGGAGCCGAAGCGATCGAGCCAGCTCATAGCATGGTCCCCCGCTGCGCTGCAATTTCCTCGACCGTGTCACGGAACACGGCCGCGCGATGCGCATAGTTGGTGAACATATCGAGGCTTGCGCAGGCCGGCGAAAGCAGTACGGCATCGCCCGGTTCGGCGAGCCCACAGGCCGCGTGCGTCGCCGCCTCGAGCGTGGGATGCTCGGCGAGCGCGACGCCCGTCTCGGCTAGCGCTTCGCGAATATGCGGCGCGTCGCGTCCGATCAGCATGACGGCACGGCACCAACGCGCCACCGGTCGCGCGAGCGGCCCGAAATCCTGTCCCTTGCCGTCGCCCCCGGCGATCAGCACGACGCGCTGCGCCAGTCCGTCCAGTGCGGCGACGGTCGCGCCGACATTCGTGCCCTTGCTGTCGTCGACGAAATCGATTCCGTCGATCGACGCGATCAACTCGACGCGATGCGGCTCGCCGCGATATTCGCGCAATGCGTGCAGCAGCGGCGCGGCCGGCAGGCCGATCGCGCGCGCCAGCGCAAACGCGGCCAGCGCGTTGGCGGCATTGTGCAAGCCGCGCACGCGCAACGCGTCGGCAGGCATGAGGCGCGTCATCGCGAGATCCGCGGGCGCGGCCGCCTCTTGCTTGCGTCGGCGCGGACTCGTCGTTTCGTCCAACGGCTCGCGCTCGCGCGCTTGCGCGAGCCAATTGATGCCGTTTTCGAGCACGAGTCCGTAGTCGCCCAAACGAGCGGGCTCGTTCAAGCCGAACGTGATGCACGGCGGCTGCGGTTGCGCTTGTCCGGTCGAATCGGGGCGCGGCGCGAACGCCATCGTCCGTGCGTCGTCTCGATTCAGCACGCGCACCGTATCGGGTCCGAAAATACGTCCTTTCGCGGCGGCATAGGCGTCGAGTCCGCCGTGCCAGTCGAGATGATCTTGCGTGATGTTGAGCACCGTCGCCGCATCGGGCGCGAACGAATGCGCGGTTTCCAGTTGGAAGCTCGAGAGCTCGAGCACCCAAACGTCGGGCAAGGCCGCCGCGTCGATCGCATCCATCAAACGGTCGAGCAGCGACGGGCTGATGTTGCCGGCAACGGCCACCTTCTTCCCGGCCCGTTCGCACAGCAGCCCCGTCATGCTCGTCGTGGTCGTCTTGCCGTTCGTGCCGGTGATCGCGACGACCTTCGGCGCGTAGCCGGACTCGCCCAGATGCGCGAGCGCCTGCGCGAAAAATTCGAGCTCGCCCCATACCGGAATACCGCGTTCGCGCGCGCTCGCGATGAGCGGGGCGAGGTCCTGAGCCAGCGGCGACAGTCCCGGGCTCACGGCGACGAGTTCGATCCCGTCATCGAGCAGCGCAGGCGAAAAAGCGCCGCCGACGAATTGAGCGTCGATGTCGTGCTGTGCCAGCGCCGGCAGATTCGGCGGCGCCTCGCGCGTATCGGCGACGCGCAAACGGCACCCCTGGCGCGAACACCAGCGCGCCATCGCAAGGCCCGACTCACCGAGCCCCAGCACGAGTACCGTCGGCCTTTGCCGATCGCGAAACATCTCACCGAACATCGCTTGCTTTCCCTTTTCCTTTACATTCGCCGCGCGGCGTTAGCGCAGCTTCAACGTCGATAGCCCGAACAGGCAGAGCATCAACGTGATGATCCAGAACCGAACGACGACCTGCGTCTCTTTCCAGCCCGACAACTCGAAGTGGTGATGCAGCGGCGCCATCTTGAAGATGCGCCGCCCTTCGCCGTAGCGTTTCTTCGTGTACTTGAACCACACCACTTGCAGCATGACCGACAGCGTCTCGGCCACGAAAATGCCACCCATAATGAACAGCACGATCTCTTGCCGGACGATCACGGCGATCGTGCCCAGCGCGCCGCCGAGCGCGAGCGCGCCTACGTCGCCCATGAACACCTGCGCGGGGTGCGTGTTATACCAAAGGAATGCGAGCCCGGCCCCGCCCATTGCCGAGCAGAAGATCAAGAGCTCGCCCGCGCCGGGAATATGCGGAAAGAGCAGGTACTTCGAATAGACCGAACTGCCCATCACATAGGCGAACACGCCGAGCGACGCACCGACAAGCACGACGGGCATGATCACGAGGCCGTCCAGGCCGTCGGTCAGGTTGACCGCATTGCTCGCGCCGACGATGACGAGGTAAGTCAGCGCGATGAAGCCCCAAACGCCGAGCGGATAGCTGATCGATTTCAAGAACGGCAGCATCAAGTCTGCACGCGCGGGCAGCCCCATCGACAAACCGCTGCGCACCCACGCCATGAACAGATCGAACACGCGCACGTTGCTCGCCTCGGACACGCTGAAAGCGAGATAGACCGCGGCGAACAGGCCGATCACCGACTGCCAGAAATACTTTTCCCGCGACGACATGCCGCGCGGGTCCTTGTAGACGACCTTGCGATAATCGTCGACCCAACCGATCACGCCGAAGCCGAACGTCACAAGGATCACGATCCAAATGAAGCGATTGGTCAGATCGGCCCACAGCAGCGTCGAAACGGCGATGCCGATCAGAATCAGCACGCCGCCCATCGTCGGCGTGCCCGATTTGACGAGGTGCGTCTTCGGTCCGTCGGTGCGGACGGCCTGCCCCACCTTCATTTCCGTCAACTTGCGGATCACCCACGGCCCGCAAACGAGCCCAATCACGAGCGCGGTGATGGTCGCCATCACCGCGCGAAACGTCAGATAGCTGAAAACGCGCAAGAAACTTGCGTCGTTTTGCAACCATTGCGCCAGCACCAGCAGCATGCTTGTCCTTCTCTTTCAATGCGCACCGGGCGCAGCGCCCGGCACGAGGGGTGACGGTTGAACGGTGAGCGCCTCGACGACGCGCTCCATTCGCATAAAACGCGAGCCCTTCACGAGCAGCGTCGCGCTCGATCCAAAACCCGCTTGCAGCAAGTACTCGACGAGTGCCGTCACGTCGTCGAAATGACGGGCGGCGCCGTGGCCCGCGCCTTGCGCCGCCGCATCGAACGCCCCGCACGATTCGCGCGTGGCGTCGCCGAGGGTGGCGAGCGCATCGATACCGCGTTCGCGCGCATACGCGCCGACTTCGCGATGGAATTGAGCACCGTTGTCGCCCACTTCACCCATGTCGCCCATCACGAGCACACGCGGCGCGGCGCATGCGGCCAGCACGTCGATCGCCGCGCGCATCGAATCGGGATTCGCGTTGTAGGTGTCGTCGATGACGGTCGCGCCCGCAAGCGGCCCCGCGACCGCGCGCTTCGTTTGCAGCCTGCCCTTGACCGCCGAGAACGCTTCGAGGCCGTGCACGATCGCATCGAGCGGCACGTTCGCGGCCACGGCCGCGGCCGTAGCCGCCAATGCGTTGCGCGCGTTGTGCTCGCCGAGTACGTTGAGCGTCGCCTCGAAGCTGCCCGCCGGCGTACGGGCACGCAAACGGTTGCCTTCGAGCACGCCGGTCACCACCGTAGCCGAGACAGCCTCGCTCCGCGAAGCGTCTTCGAGCGCGAAGTCGACGATTCGGTTCCCCGTCGCGGCGATGCGCCAGATCGCGGAGTAGGCGTCGTCGGCCGGGAACACGGCGACACCGTCGGCCGGCAGCGCGTGGATCACGCTTGCGTGCTCGAGCGCGACGGCTTCGACCGTCGCCATGAATTCCTGGTGCTCGCGCTGCGCGTTGTTCACGAGGGCGACCGTCGGCAGCACGATCTTCGCGAGCAGATCGGTTTCGCCAGGGTGATTCATACCCACTTCGATGACCGCCAGCCGATGCGCCGCGTTCAAGCGCAGCAACGTCAGCGGCAGTCCCACATCGTTATTGAAGTTGCCGGCCGTGGCCAGCCGCGCCGATTCGCCGACCGCCTGCGCGAAGATCGACGCGATCATCTCTTTGACGGTCGTCTTGCCGTTGCTGCCCGTCACGGCGACGAGCGGCAGCGGGAAGCGGCGGCGCCAGCCGCGTGCCAGCGCGCCGAGCGCCGCGCGCGTATCGGGCACGAGCAGCGCCGGCCCCTGCCAATCGTCGGGCAACCGGGAGGCAAGCACCGCGCTCGCGCCTCGTGCGCGAACGTCCGACAAAAAGTCGTGGGCATCGAAACGGTCGCCCTTGAGCGCGACGAACAGCTCGCCCGGTCCCGTCGTGCGGCTATCGGTACCGATCCGCTCGAAGACGGTTGCACCGTCGCCGTGGACGGTCGCTCCCGGGATAAGCTGCGCGGCTTCGTTCAGCGAAAGCATCGTCATTGCTCGCCTCCGCGCGGATGCGTCGCGCGCGCCGCCAATGCCAGACGGGCGTGATCCTGATCCGAAAAAACCCGCTTTTTGCCCATGATTTCCTGAGTGGCTTCGTGGCCCTTGCCGGCCAGCAGCACGACATCCTCGCGGGCCGCGCCGCGCACCGCTTGCAAAATGGCGTTCGCGCGATCCTCGATGCGGCGCGCTTGGTCCGGCTGCGTCATGCCCGCGACGATCTGGTCGATGATCGATGCCGGATCTTCGCTGCGCGGGTTGTCGCTCGTGACGACGACGGCATCCGCGAGCCGCTGCGCGATCGCGCCCATCAGTGGCCGCTTGGTCGCATCGCGATCGCCGCCGCAACCGAACATGCAGACGAGCTGCCCGCCACGCGCTTGCGCCATCGGGCGCAACGCGGCGAGCGTCTTTTCGAGCGCGTCGGGCGTATGCGCATAGTCGACGACGACAAGCGGCTCGTCGTTGGCGATCCGCCCGCCTAGGCGCTGCATGCGGCCGTTGACCGGCTCGAGCTTGGCAAGCTGCGCCAACGCGTCGCTGAGCGGAACGTCGGCGGCGAGCAATGCGCCGAGCACGCCAAGCAGATTGCTGACGTTGAATTCGCCGAGCGTGCCCACTTCGACTTCGGCCGAGCCCCAATCCGACGACAGATGGAACGCCGTGCCCGTTGCGGTGGCGCGCACGTTCGTCGCCACCAGGGCGGCATGCGCGCTCGGCGCGTCGCTCGTCGCGCCGATACCGTAGACGATCGTCGGCATACGCGGCTGCGTCCGCTCGATCAGCCGGCGCCCCGCAGCATCGTCGCGATTGATGACCGCCGCCTTCAGCGTGGGCCAATCGAACAGTTTCGCCTTAGCCGCCTCGTAGGCTTCAAAGGTATGGTGATAGTCGAGGTGATCTTGCGTGAGATTGGTGAACACCGCGATATCGAAGGCCGTGCCGTTGACGCGGCCTTGATGCAGCGCGTGCGACGACACCTCCATCGAAACGGCACGCGCACCCGCCGCCGCCAATTGCGCGAGCGATCGCTGCATCTGGGGCGCATCGGGCGTCGTGAAGCCGGTGTGAACGAGATGCCCCCACATGCCGGTTCCGAGCGTGCCGATCACGGCGCACGGTTCGCCGAGCGCGGTCAACGCCGCGGCGATCCATTGCGAGCACGAGGTCTTGCCGTTGGTGCCCGTCACGCCGATCGTACGCATCGACTCGCTCGGCGCGCCATACCAGTGGCTGGCGATCTCGCCGGCCAGACGATCGAGGTGCGGCACCGCGCGTGCACGCGCGGCATCGACATGCCCCGAAAAGCCTTCGGGCTGAAACAGCACCGCCGCCGCGCCGCGCTCCAAAGCGCTCGCGATGTGCGCGCGGCTGTCGGCGCCGTCCACGGCGTACGCGAAGAATACGTCGCCGGCCGCGAGCGTACGCGTGTCGGCATGCAGTTGAGCGCCGGCTGCCGCGTGCGCGCGCAGCCAGTCGAGCGCATCGGCGATGTCCCGGTGCATGGCGTCCTGGTTCTCGGGCGCACTCATCGAACGACTCCCGGGTGAGCATGTGTTGCAGCCGACACCGTCATCGGACGGGCCGGCGCGAACCCCGCAATACGCCCTTTAGGCGCGGCAGGGGTCTCGTCCTTGGCTTTGACGTTGACCGGATCGCCCAAGACGACCAATTGCTTGACCGGCATGTCGGGCGGCACGTTCAGCGCGCGCAGCGTATCGCCGACGATGCCGGAAAATACGGGGCCGGACACGTAGCCGCCGAAGTGGCTGCCAGCAGTGGGCTGATCGATCGAGACGGCGACGACGATGCGCGGGTTCGGCATCGGCGCCATCCCGACGAACGAAGCGCGGTACTTCGAGCGGTCATAGCCGCGTCCGGAATGCACGTAGGCGGTGCCGCTCTTGCCGCCGACGCGATATCCGGGCACGGCCGCCTCGGGCGACGTACCCGCCGCCGTCACGACCGACTCGAGCATCGTGCGCACTTCGCGCGCCGTCGTCGGCGAGAAAATCTGCGGGCCCGTCACGACTTGGCTCGGGTCCGTCTTAAAAATCGATACGGGCATGATCTGACCGTCGTGCGCGATCGCCGTATAGGCGCGCGCGAGCTGGAACAGCGAGACCGACAGCCCGTAGCCGTACGACATCGTCGCCTGCTCGATACGGCGCCAACTCTTCCAAGGCCGCAACCGGCCGGCAGCCGCGCCGGGAAAACCCACCTTCGGCGCTTGCCCGAGCCCGATGCTTGTATACATATTCCACATCTCTTCGGGCTTGAGCGTCATCGCAATCTTCGTCGCCCCGATGTTGCTCGACTTTTGGAGCACGCCGCCGATCGTCAGCACACCGTTAGCGCTATCGTCGGTGATCGGCGCGCCATCGAGGACGAAGCGGCCGTTACCTGTATCGACGAGCGTGTTCGGCGTCACCCGATGCAAATCGAGCGCGAGCGACACCGTAAACGGCTTCATGATCGAGCCCGGCTCGAACACGTCGGTGAGCGCGCGGTTGCGCAGTTGCTCGCCGGTCAAGTGCGAGCGGTCGTTGGGGTTGTAGGTCGGGTAGTTGACGAGCGCGAGCACGTTCCCCGTACGCACATCGATGACCATTGCCGCGCCGGCCTTCGCCTTCGTCTTCTCGACGGCCGCCTTCAGATCCGAATATGCGATGTACTGAATCTTGCTGTCGATCGACAGTTCGACGTCTTTGCCGTCATGCGGCACGACTTGCTCGTCGACGTCCTCAATGATGTGGCCCATCCGGTCCTTGATGACGCGGCGCATCCCGGGCGTACCGGAGAGCAGCTTCTGATCGGAGAGCTCTACCCCTTCCTGGCCCTCGTCCTCGATGTTCGTGAACCCGACCAAGTGAGCCGTGATTTCGCCTTCGGGATAAAAGCGCTTGTACTCGGTACGCTGATAGATACCGGGAATCTTCAGGGCCTCGACCTTGGCGGCGACATCGACGGGCACTTGACGCTTCACGTAGACGAACGTCTTGTCTTCGGAGAACTTCGCGCGCAACTCCTTTTGCGTCATGCCGAGCAAACCGCCGAGTGCGGCAAGTTTGGACTGATCGAGATCGTCCGGCACCGACTCGGGAATCGCCCAAATGGCGCGCACGGGCAAACTCGTGGCGAGGACGAGGCCATTGCGATCGACGATCT
>NZ_JBFLUK010000010.1:0-21414 GCF_050470685.1 Trinickia sp. NRRL B-1857
TTCCGTTTTCGCTTGATTCGAGTAGGTCACGAAGCCGCGCTCGAACCATCCGCTGCTGCCCGAGATATCGGTGACGGCGGTAGCGATCATGCCGCCCGTGCACGACTCGGCGGTCGCAAGTAGCAGGCGCATCTCGCGCAACTTGTTGCCGACGCGTACGGCGAGTTGATGAACGACGGAATCGGTGGGCATTGCGAGGCTCTCGGCTGGGCGAAGGTTGCGTGGCGCCGGTTGACCCGGCGATCAGAACGTCATGCGCCACAAGGCGATGACGAGCAGCGAGAAGAAAGCGGCGACCAGATCGTCGAGCATGATGCCGAAGCCGCCTTTGACGCGGCGATCGAAGAAGCGGATCGGCGGCGGCTTGACCATGTCGAAGAATCGGAAGACGACGAACGCCCCGAGTTGGCCGGCGAACGTTTCGGGCGTGACGAAACGAGCACGAGCCAAAACGCGACGATTTCGTCCCAAACCACGGGGGAGGGATCGTCCATGCCGAGCTTACGCGCGGTGAATCCGGTCATGTAAATGCCGGCGATGAAGCCGACGACGATAAGCGCGGCCCATTCGATGACGGTCAGGCGCCCGTTGAGCGCGGCGAACGAAGCCCAGGCGAACAATGTTCCCACGGTGCCCGGCATGATGGGCGAGAGCCCGCTGCCGAAACCGAGCGAGAACCAATGCAGCGGGTGCGAAAGCATGAAGCGCGCGGTTGCGCGGCGCTTCGTGCGCGGCGCGTTGGCGACGGCGGGGGACGGGCCGCCGGGAAGCAGAGGATCAGGTTGCATCGAAATGGTCGAAGCCGTGCAGCGTCAAGGAAAGCGGGGCGTGAGCGCCGTCGTGCCATGCAATGGTCGGCTCGTCGGTCGCATGACGCAGGGCGCTAATTGTACCGATCCGCGTCACCGCGACGTTCGCGCGTCCGCCGGCATCGGCGATGGCCTCGCGCGCGTGCGGCGGCGCGGTGAACAGGAGCTCGTAGTCGTCTCCGCCGGCCAGCGTGCAGCGCCGCTGCGCATCGAGCGGCAGCTTGCGCAGCGTGCTCGAGCGCGGAATCGCGTCGACGTCGATCGACGCGCTCACGTTCGAGCGTTCGAGGATATGGCGCAAGTCTCCAGCCAGGCCGTCCGATACGTCGAGCGCCGAATGAGCGAGGCCACGTAGCGCGAGACCGAGTGCGATCCGCGGCTCGGGCTGCTCGAGCGCATGGCGCAGCGACGCCTCGTCGCTCGCGTCGAACAGGCCCGCGGGCCATTCGCCGCGCAAGACGCCGAGCCCCGCCCGCGCGTCGCCGAGCGTGCCCGACACCCAGATGTCGTCGCCGCCTCGCGCGCCGTCGCGGCGCAGCGCGGCGTGCGCGGGCACATCGCCGAAAATCGTCACGCACAAGTTCAACGGTCCGCGCGTCGTATCGCCGCCGATCAGCTCGCAGCCGAATCGGTCCGCGAGTGCGAACAAGCCGTCGGCGAACGCTTCGAGCCAGGCTTCGTGCGGCGTCTCCAGCGCGAGCGACAGCGTGAACGCGCGCGGCTTGGCGCCCATCGCGGCGAGGTCGGACAGGTTCACGGCCAGCGTCTTGTGGCCGAGCGCCCGCGGATCGACGTCGGGCAGGAAATGGCGGCCTTCGACTAGCATATCCGTCGAAACGGCCAGCATCTCACCCGCATCCGGTGCGATCAAGGCACAGTCGTCGCCGATCCCGAGCGCGGCGCTAGCCGGACTCAGGCGTGCGCGCCGCGCGAAGAAGCGCTCGATCAGGGCGAACTCGGAAAGGGGCATAAATAGGTGCGGTCAAGGTGAGCGATTGCGACGACGCGGGAGTGCCCGGCACACCCGTCCGGACGGACCAGGCAGTCGGGGGCGGTGGCGAATGGCGCTACAATGCGTCGAACACTCATTCTAATCCGCGTAACACCCAAACAGACTGGACTCACGAACCTCATGTCTACGAATCCCGCTGCCGCCAAGGCGAAGCTGCGCGAAGCCGCGCTCGATTATCACGAATTTCCGTCGCCCGGCAAGATCGCCATCGCGCCGACGAAACAGATGATCAACCAGCGCGATCTAGCGCTAGCGTATTCGCCCGGGGTCGCCTTCGCTTGCGAGGAAATCGTCGAGAATCCGCTGAACGCGGCACGCTTCACGGCACGCAGCAATTTGGTCGGCGTCGTGACCAACGGCACCGCGGTGCTCGGCCTCGGCAACATCGGTCCGCTGGCGTCGAAGCCGGTGATGGAAGGCAAGGCCGTGCTGTTCAAGAAGTTTGCCGGCATCGACGTCTTCGACATCGAGTTGAACGAATCCGATCCGCACAAGCTCGTCGACGTCATCGCCGCGCTCGAACCCACGTTCGGCGGGATCAATTTGGAAGATATCAAGGCGCCCGACTGCTTCATCGTGGAGCGCGAGTGCCGCAAGCGGATGAAGATCCCCGTCTTCCACGACGACCAGCACGGTACGGCCATCGTGGTGGCGGCCGCCGTCACGAACGGCCTGAAGGTCGTCGGCAAGGACATCGCGAAGGTCAAGCTCGTCGCCTCGGGCGCCGGCGCGGCCGCGCTTGCATGTCTGGATTTGCTGGTCGACTTGGGCTTGCCGATCGAAACATCTTGGTGACGGACTTGGCCGGCGTGGTCTACAAAGGCCGCACCGAGTTGATGGACCCCGACAAGGAGCGTTTTGCACGCGAAACGTCGGGGCGTACCCTCGCCGAGGTGATCGAAGGCGCGGATATTTTCCTCGGCTTGTCGGCGGGCGGTGTGCTCAAGCCCGAGATGGTCAAGGGGATGGCGGCCAAGCCGCTGATCCTGGCGCTTGCCAACCCGACGCCGGAAATCTTGCCGGAGCTTGCGCTGGAAGTGCGGCCGGACGCCGTGCTCGCGACGGGGCGTACCGATTACCCGAATCAGGTCAACAACGTCCTGTGCTTCCCGTTCATCTTCCGTGGCGCGCTCGACGCCGGCGCGACGACGGTCACGCGTGAAATGGAAATCGCGGCGGTCAATGCAATCGCCGAGCTCGCGCGGCAAGAGCAAAGCGACATCGTCGCGACAGCCTACGGTATCCAGGATCTGTCGTTCGGACCGGAATATTTGATTCCGAAGCCGTTCGATCCGCGTCTGATCGTGAAGATCGCACCGGCCGTCGCCCAAGCCGCGATGGATTGCGGTGTCGCGACGCGGCCGATCGAGGACATGGACGCGTACAAGCAGCATTTGCAGCAGTTCGTCTACCACAGCGGTACGACGATGAAGCCGATCTTCCAGCAGGCGCGTAGCGTCGAGCCGGGCAAGAAGCGCATCGTGTTCGCCGAAGGCGAGGAAGAGCGCGTGCTGCGCGCCGTGCAGATCGTCGTCGACGAAAAACTCGCCAAGCCGATCTTGATCGGCCGCCCGGCGGTGATCGAGCATCGCATCGAGCGCTATGGGCTGCGGCTTACGCCGGGTGTCGATTTCACGGTTGTGAACACCGAGCATGACGAGCGTTATCGCGATTTTTGGCAGACCTACTACAAGATGATGTGCCGCAAGGGCATCAGCCAGCAGTTGGCGAAGGTCGAGATGCGCCGGCGCACCACGCTGATCGGCTCGATGCTCGTCAAGAAGGGCGAGGCCGACGGCATGATTTGCGGCACGATCTCCACGCCGCATCGCCATTTGCACTTCATCAATCAAGTGATCGGCAAACGCGAGGGTTGCACGGTGTTCGGGGCAATGAACGGTCTCGTGCTGCCCGGCCGTCAGATCTTCCTCGTCGATACGCACGTCAACGTCGATCCGACGCCTGCCGAATTGGCCGAAATCACGATCATGGCGGCCGAAGAAGTGCGCCGCTTCGGTATCGAGCCGAAGGTTGCACTCGTCTCGCATTCGAATTTCGGTACGAGCAACGCGCCCTCGGCGCAAAAGATGCGCGATACGCTCGAGTTGATCCGCGAACGTGCGCCCGATTTGCAGGTGGACGGCGAGATGCACGGCGACGTCGCACTCGACCCGGCGCTGCGCCGGGAGGTGTTGCCGGAATCGACGCTCGAAGGCGAGGCGAACTTGCTCGTGCTGCCGAACATCGATGCGGCGAACATCGCCTACAACCTGCTCAAGACCGCCGCGGGCAACAATATCGCGATCGGGCCGATCTTGCTTGGCGCGGCCAAGCCCGTGCACGTGCTCACCGAATCGGCGACGGTGCGACGCATCGTCAACATGACGGCCTTGCTCGTGGCCGACGTGAGCGCGGCAGGGCGCTAACGCGCTCGATCGGGGCGGCAAAGAAAAAACGGCGTGCCCGTTGCGGGCACGCCGGGGGCGAAAAGAGAGGCTGCCGCCCCAAATGCGTGAAACGACGATTTCCGATCGCCGCGGCGAGGAGGCAAAGACTCGCCGCACCGGTTACCGTCGGACCGGATCTTATCTTGCGGTGGGTGAAAATTTATCTTGAGCAAGATAAATAGGACCATCGGAAATCCCGCAAAACGCAGCTAAACCTTTCATTTTCCACACAAAGATTGCGTCCGAGGGCCGTTAGGGATACCCTTACACTTTTCGTGGTCGTTCACTTTCGATCGAGCAGCAGGAACTCTGGCCGATGACACGCGCGGGAACACGCGAACGAGCAGCTCAGTGGCTTCGTCACGGTGCTATCGCGGCCTTCGTGGCCGTAGCCGGTTGGTCCGGCATTGGCCTGCCCGGCGGGCCGGTCGCTCCGCCCGTGGCGTTGGCGCGCGAGGTGCCGAGTTCGTCGGCGGGCGCGGCAGGCACGATCGAGCCGACGCAATTGCCGCCCGAGGCGCAAGCCACCTTGAAGCTGATCGCAGCCGGCGGCCCCTATCCGTACGCAAAGGACGGCGTCGTGTTCGGCAATTTCGAGCGGATGCTGCCACCGCACCGGCGCGGTTACTACCATGAGTACACGGTCCCCACGCCGCGAGCGAGAAATCGCGGCGCGCGCCGCATCGTTTGCGGCGGGCCCCCGGGGCGGACCGATAACTGCTTTTATTCAGACGACCACTACAACAGTTTCAAACGCATTGTTGAATGACATTGGGATGAACGGCATGAGCGACAACGTCTACGCGCACGAAACCGCAGTCGCGACGGATCTGTTCGCGGCCGGCGACGGCAATCTTTTTCAGCGCGTCATGCAACTGCGCATGACCGAGCACGGTCAGGGCGCCGAGGGCGACGCGGCATCCCGGCATTCACCGAGCGAGGAGCCCATGAGCCTTTTCGCGACCGTGCGACCGAACATCGTCCAATCGATCCGGGCGTTTCGCGTCCAAGATCTCGCCGACGAAGCAGCGCGGCTCGAGCAGCACTTCCTTTTTGCCTATTGCGGGCAAGCTGCCTCGAAGCAGGAAGTGCTGGAAACGATCGCCACGTCGTTCCTGTTTCCGAAGCATTTCGGCAAGAACTACGACGCGCTCTACGATTGCCTGACGGATCTAGTGCATAAGGCCGGCGCGCAGCCTGGCTTCGTCATCGTTCTCGAAGGGCTGCCGATCGCGCAAAAATTCGACAAGGAAGGGCGCGAAACGCTGCTCGACGTGTTCCGCGAAGCGGCCGAGTTCTGGGCCGAGCGCAAGGTCGCGTTCCGCGTGTTCTATTCGTTTGCCTGATCGCCGGTAGGCCCATGGCGCGCGACCGTGCGTCCGCGCCGCCGCTTTCGCGTTCATCATCGGGCCCGCCTTTGCGCGGGCCTGTGTGTTTCTTACTTGCTTCACCGCCGCATGCGGGCCGCGTTTCACCATCCGCCCCAGCGCGCGGCGAGGGCGGCCAGCACCGCCATCCCGGCCGTCTCCGTACGCAATACGCGCGGCCCTAGCGAGAGCGCGGCAAATCCGTGCGCGAGCGCCGCCTCTTCTTCCTCCGGTGCCAGCCCACCCTCCGGTCCGATCAGCAAGACAACGCCGGTTGGCGGGGGCGAGACAGGCAAGGATGCGAACGCCGTCTCAGCGCGCGGCGAGAGCATGAGGCGCATCGCACCGCCTTCGGCCGGCGCGGGCAATGCCTCCAGCCATTTCGACAAATCGCAAGCGGGATCGACCTCGGGAACGCGATTGCGCCCGCACTGCTCGCAGGCCGCTCGCACGATGCCTTGCCAGTGCGCATGCCGACGGCTCGCACGTTCGCCCGACAGTCGCACCACCGATCGGGCCGTTACGAGCGGCGTGACTTGGGTGACCCCGAGCTCCACGGCTTTTTCGATAAGCCAGTCCATTTTGTCGCCGCCGGCGACCCCTTGAGCAAGCGTGATGCGATACGGCGGCTCCGCCTCGACGGACTCGAACGCCCCGATCCGCGCCACTGCGCTGCGCCGGCCGATCTCGACGAGTTCGGCCTCGTGCTGACCGCCGCGACCGTTGAACAGCGTCAGCGAATCGCCTGCCGCGAGGCGCAGCACTTGGACATGACGAGCGACCTCGTCGGGCAACGCGAGCACGTCCCCGGGCGCAAAGGGAGAATCGACGAAAAAGCGGGGCATAAAGCGGCGTTCGTAAATCGGTGAAAAAGCGTCGGTGAAAAAGCGGTGGGCCGTCAGCCCAAAACGGCGCGGATGGCGCGCGGTAGGGCGAACAGCGCCGGGTGCAGCGCGGCGTCATAGTAGCGCAAGCCGTCGATACCGCGGGCCGTGAGCCGCTCGTCGATGTCGTGTTTGAACAGCGAGGCGGCGTCGAGCGTGTCGCTCGCCAGTGCCATGAGCCAGAGCGATCCGTATAGCGGTACGAATGCGGACATCACGTGCACCATCGAAAAGCGTTCGCGCAACCCGCGTACGAGCGCGCCGGCCCGCTCGAGATGAAATTGGGCGGAACCGAGATGCATCGACAACATCGCCCGCGGCGCCAACACCGATTTCAACCGTTCGTAAAACGGGGCCGTGTAGAGTGCCGAGGCGGGCGAGTCTGGCGGCGTCAAGTCGAATACGACGAGATCGAACCGTTCAGTCGTCGTCTCGACGAAACGGGCGGCGTCGCCGATAACCAGTTGGACGCGCGGATCGTCGAGCGCGCCGTGATGCACGTCCTGCAAATGTTCGCGTGCCATGCTGACGACGGCCGCGTCGAGTTCGGCCACGACGATCCGCTCGATGCTCGGGTGCGCGAGCAGTTGCCTCGCCGCGCCCCCATCGCCGCCGCCGAGCACGAGCGCCTTGCGCGGCGCCGGATGAGCGAGCGCCGCGGGATGCACCATGCACTCGTGATAGACGAATTCGTCGCCCACCGAGGTCATCGGGCGCGCATCGAGCGTAAACAGTAGCCCGAGCTGCGCGGTATCCCACACCTCGATGCGCTGGTACGGCGAATCGACCTGCGCCACGGGGCGTGCATCGGGGAAACCGTAGACGGCGCCGGGCGCGGGATGAAAAAGAAGGGGCGGATCGGTCGGGGAAGACACGGCGAGATGGGTGCTTGCAATCGGGTCGCAATGCTCGAATTATAGAACCGCGCTAGGGGCCACCCGGATTGCATTGGCCGGTGCGGTTCGGCAAGCGGACGGGCGCCATCTGTTAGAATGGCACGCTTTGCAGCCTGTCCGTTTGCTCCCTTCGTGTCGCGCCGCGGCAGGTGCCCCGCCCGCGCGGGCGGCGGTCGAATACGAGCAGCGGTCCATTGCGCGCCACGCTTTCTCGACTCGTTCTCCGGACTCGACATGACGACCTCGTCTCCCGCTTCCACCGCTCTCATGGCGAACGCGATCCGCGCGCTCGCTATGGATGCCGTCCAACAAGCGAACTCAGGCCATCCCGGCATGCCGATGGGCATGGCTGAAATCGCCGTCGCCCTTTGGGCGCGACATCTGAAGCACAACCCGCTCGACCCGCATTGGGCCGACCGCGACCGTTTCGTGCTGTCGAACGGCCACGGCTCGATGCTGCTTTATTCGTTGCTGCACTTGACCGGCTACGATCTGCCGCTCGCGGAGCTCAAGAACTTCCGTCAATTGCATTCGAAGACGCCGGGCCACCCCGAATACGGCATCACGCCGGGCGTCGAGACGACCACGGGCCCGCTGGGTCAAGGTCTCGCGAACGCCGTCGGCATGGCGTTGGCGGAATCGCTGCTCGCCGCCGAGTTCAACAAGGCGGACGCCAAGATCGTCGATCACCACACCTACGTGTTCCTCGGCGACGGCTGCTTGATGGAAGGCATTTCGCACGAAGCCTGCTCGCTCGCGGGCACGCTCAAGCTGAACAAGCTGATTGCGCTCTACGACGATAACGGGATCTCGATCGACGGCCACGTCGAATATTGGTTTGCCGACGATACGCCCAAGCGCTTCGAGGCTTACGGCTGGAACGTCATCCGCCATGTGGACGGGCACGACGTGCAAGCCATCGATGCGGCGATCGCCGAAGCCAAGCGCGCGAACAAGCCCACGCTGATCTGCTGCAAGACGGTGATCGGCAAGGGCGCGCCCACGAAGGCGGGCGGCCATGATGCGCACGGCGCACCGCTCGGCGCGCAGGAAATCGCGGCGACGCGCGAAGCGATCGGCTGGAAGTGGGAGCCGTTCGTCATTCCGGAAGAAGTCTATGCGGCATGGGACGCGAAGGAAGCGGGCGCGGCGCGCGAAGCGCAGTGGAACGACGCGTTCGCGCAATACCGTGCCAAGTATCCGCAAGAGGCGGCCGAATTCGAGCGCCGCGCAAGCGGCAAGCTGCCCGCCGATTGGGCGGCGAAGGCGCAAGCGATCATCGCCGGTGCGAACGAGCGGGCCGAGACGGTCGCCACGCGCAAAGCATCCCAGCAAACGATCGAAGGCCTCGCCGCGGCGCTGCCCGAGTTGCTCGGCGGCTCGGCCGACCTGACGGGCTCCAATCTCACGAACTGGAAGGCGAGCAAGCCCGTGCGCACGGGCGAGCACGGCATCGAGTGGGGCAACCACATCAATTACGGCGTGCGCGAATTCGGTATGAGCGCCGCGATCAACGGCATCGCGCTGCACGGCGGCTATAAGGCGTTCGGCGGCACGTTCCTGACGTTCTCCGATTACAGCCGCAACGCGCTGCGCGTTGCCGCGTTGATGAAGTCGCCTTCGATCTTCGTGTTCACGCACGATTCGATCGGTCTCGGCGAAGACGGTCCGACGCACCAGTCCGTCGAACACGTCGCCAGCCTGCGCCTGATTCCAAACCTGCACGTCTGGCGCCCGTGCGACACGGTCGAAACGGCGGTGGCCTGGACGCAGGCGATCGAATATCAAGGTCCCTCGTGCCTGATTTTCAGCCGCCAGAACCTGCCGTTCGCGCCGCGTAGCGATGCGCAGATCGCCAACGTCGCCAAAGGCGGCTATGTGCTGCGCGATTGGAACGACGAAATCGTCGCGCGCAAGATCATTCTGATTGCGACGGGCTCGGAGATCGAACTCGCGCTGAACGCCGTCGAGCCGCTCGCGCAGCAGGGCATCGCGGCACGGGTCGTCTCGATGCCGGCGACGAGCGTGTTCGACCGCCAGGACGCCGAGTACCGCGAGCGCGTGCTGCCCAAGGGCGTGCGCCGCGTGGCCATCGAAGCCGGCGTGACCGACTTCTGGCGCAAGTACGTCGGTCTCGAGGGCGGCGTGATCGGGATCGATACGTTCGGCGAATCGGCCCCGGCCGGTGTCCTATTCAAGCATTTCGGCTTTACCGTGGAGCACGTTGTCGCAGCGGCCAAAGCGGCGCTCGAGTAACGATAGACTCGCGGGAAGACGCAATACGGCTTCCCGATGCATCGCGAACGCGGCCCTCGCTTCGCCATGCGCCGGGAGGCATGAGGTACGACGGTTTTTTTCAGCCCCAATATCAGGAGAACCATCATGACGGTACGCGTTGCAATCAACGGGTATGGCCGGATCGGCCGCAACACCCTGCGTGCGTTCTACGAGAGCGGCAAGAAACACGATCTACAGATCGTCGCGATCAACGACCTCGGCGACGCGAAGACGAACGCCCATCTGACGAAGTACGACACGGCGCACGGCCCGTTCCCGGGTGACGTGGCAGTCGAGGGCGAAAACCTCGTCGTCAACGGCGACAAGATCCGCGTGCTGGCGAACCGTAACCCGGCCGAGCTGCCCTGGGGCGAACTCGGCGTGGACGTCGTGATGGAGTGCACGGGCTTTTTCACGTCGAAGGAAAAGGCGAGCGCGCACTTGGCCGGCGGTGCGAAGAAGGTCCTGATCTCGGCGCCGGGCGGCAAAGATGTCGACGCGACGATCGTCTACGGCGTGAACCACAACCAGCTCAAGGCCGAGCACACGGTGATCTCGAACGCATCGTGCACGACGAACTGCCTCGCGCCGCTCGTCAAGCCGCTGAACGACAAGATCGGCCTCGAATCGGGCCTGATGACGACGGTGCACGCGTACACGAACGACCAAGTGCTGACGGACGTCTATCACGAAGACCTGCGCCGTGCGCGTTCGGCCACGCATAGCCAGATCCCGACGAAGACGGGCGCGGCCGCAGCGATCGGCCTCGTGCTGCCGGAACTGGCCGGCAAGCTCGACGGCTACGCGATTCGCGTCCCGACGATCAACGTGTCGATCGTCGATTTGTCGTTCATCGCCAAGCGCGACACGACGGTCGAGGAAATCAACGCGATCATGAAGGAAGCCGCCGAAGGCGAACTGAAGGGCATCCTCGGCTACAACACGGCGCCGCTCGTTTCGATCGACTTCAACCACAACCCGGCATCGTCGACGTTCGACGCAACGCTCACGAAGGTGGCCGGCCGTCTCGTGAAGGTGTCGAGCTGGTACGACAACGAGTGGGGCTTCTCGAACCGCATGTTGGACACGGCTATCGCGCTCGCGACGGCCAAGTAAATCGGCAGCCTCGAGCCCGTCCGCGCACGCGGGGGCGGGTTCTCGAGCGTCGAAACGACAAGAGCCGCCCGAGGGCGGCTCTTGTCGTTTGCGCACGCGTCAGCGCGCCTACATGAGTGTCAGTGCTTGCGATGCGGACACGCTTCCTTGGTGCAAACACCGTAGAGCGCTAGCGCGTGCTCCTGTAACTTAAAGCCGCGTTCTTCCGCGATTTTTTGCTGGCGCTTTTCGATCTCGGGATCGAAGAACTCCTCGACGCGTCCGCAGTCGATGCATACGAGGTGATCGTGATGCGAACCTTCATTCAGTTCGAACACGGCCTTACCCGATTCGAAATTGCTGCGCGAGAGCAGGCCGGCCTGCTCGAATTGCGTCAAGACGCGATAGACCGTGGCGAGGCCGATATCGAGTTCTTCGTTCAGCAGGTTCCGGTAGACGTCTTCAGCGGTCAAATGCCGAACGGCGCTACGTTGAAAAATTTCGAGGATTTTGAGGCGCGGTAGGGTCGCCTTTAGCCCGATGTTTTTGAGATCGGTAGGATTGGTCATGGCTAGGCATCCCTAGAGTACAATGCACGATTCGAATAGTAATGGCTTTTTGCCGTTCTGGTCATCTTCGGTGAAACTCGCGCGGTCCGGTGCAAGGCAAAAAAGGGCCCGCACGGTGAGTGAAATGAGTCCAAATTTTCTTATGAAGCGCGGGGGGAGTCACGTGCGCAAGCTGTTGATCGCTGCCTCGACGGTTGCGCTCGTTGCGGGATGTTCGACCTACGACAGCCTCACGCAGCGCGTCGCTCAGAGCATTACGCCGTATCGCATCACCATTGTGCAGGGCAACTTCGTCTCGAAGGAAGCGGCCGCGAAGATGCACGTCGGTATGAGTCGCGACGAGGTCAAGGCCGTACTCGGTACGCCGTTGCTGACCGATATGTTCCATGACGAGCGGTGGGACTACGTCTTTTACTTCAAGCGCGGCTCCACGGCTGTCGTGCAGCAGCGCGATTTCGTCGTCAACTTCCAAGGCGACCATGTCGTGAGCTGGGCGGGCGGCGAGGATCTGCCGTCCGAACTCGAATTGCTGGCCGACATCGACGGCGACAAGCTCGGCAAGAAGGCGAAAGCGAAGGCTGCTGCTGCGGCGGCGGCGGCAAGCGCGGCTTCGAGTTCCGCGGCGCAGGCCGCGGCGGCCGAACCGAGCAGCGAGGCGGCCGAGGCGGCCAATACTCAGGCCGCACAGGCGGCGAACCGCGCGACGAATCAGGTGCCGGCCGTATCGGCAAAGCCCGCGGTGCGTTCCGGTGCGCCCTCGCCGTCGGGCGGTGTACAGAGCGCGACGCCGCAATTTCAGTTCCACCGCGAACCGCAGCCGTCGTCGACGGACAACGCCAACCCGGTGGGCCCGGCTGGTACGCAATGAGCCCCGGCGGTCCGAGCGAATGGCGGGCGCGTATGTCGATTGCGCGCTGCCGATTTCGCTCTCCGATGGGCCGCTGACGCCGCCTCGGGCGTGAACGAGCTTTGCGGGCGGGCCGTGCGCAAGTCGCGCCGCCCGCCTTTGTCTTTTGCGAGGCGCTAATAAGCATGAGCGCCGCGGGCCGCCCGGCCCGTCATTGAAAAGGGATATGTATGTCGCCGACGAAAATCGCCATCGCGGGCGCATCGGGCCGGATGGGCCGGATGCTGATCGAAGCCGTTCTGAACGATCCCGACACGACGCTCGCCGGCGCGCTCGATCGCGCGGGTTCGCCGCAGCTCGGCGAGGATGCGGGCGCATTCCTCGGGCAGCACACGGGCGTCGCGTTGACCGACGATTTGGACGGGGTCCTCGCGGGCGCCGATTGCCTGATCGATTTCACGCGCCCCGAAGGCACGATGGCGCACATCGAGGCGGCCTTGCGCCATGGCAAGAAGCTCGTGATCGGCACGACCGGCTTCGCCGATGATCAGCGCGAGGCGATCCGCGCGGCGGCGCAGCGAATCGGCATCGTCTTCGCGGCGAATATGAGCGTCGGCGTGAACGTCACGCTCAAGCTGCTCGAATTCGCCGCTCGCCATTTCGCGACCGGCTACGACATTGAAATCATCGAGGCGCACCATCGCCATAAGGTCGATGCGCCTTCCGGCACGGCGCTCGCGATGGGCGAGGCGATCGCGGGCGCGCTCGGCCGCGATTTGAAGCAGTGCGCGGTCTATGGGCGCCATGGCGTAACCGGCGAACGCGATCCGTCGACGATCGGTTTTTCGGCGATTCGCGGCGGCGACATCGTCGGCGATCACACGGTACTCTTTGCCGGTACGGGCGAGCGCATCGAGATCACGCACAAGTCGGCGAGCCGCGTGTCGTACGCGCAAGGTGCGGTGCGGGCCGCGCGCTTCCTAGGCGAGCGCGGCGCCGGTTTGTACGACATGCAGGACGTGCTCGGTCTGCGCTGATCCGGGTCGCGCTGCGCTTTCGTTCTGGGATTCGGATTCGCATGCAAAACACAGGCATCGTTCACTATTTGCAAGCAGGCGACGCGCTGACGCACGGCGTCGCTTATGTGCTGCTGGCCATGTCGATCGCGAGCTGGTGTTTTGTGATCCTGAAGGGCTGGATGCTCACGCGGGCGAAACGCCAGGGGCCGCGCGCCATCGCGCTGTTTTGGCAATCGGCCAGCCTATCCGAGGGCGTGCTCGCGTTGCGCGCCGCCGACCGCGAGGGCATCTTCGTTCCGCTCGCGCAGGCCGCGTTGGCCGCGGCCGAGGTCCACGCGCCGTCCGCGATGCTCGCGCGCGTCGAGCGAGGCGAACGCGTGCTGCGTGCGTTGCGCGAGGCGCTGCTTGCCTCGCAGCGCCGGATCGAGTTCGGCCAGGTGCTGCTCGCGTCGGTGGGCAGTACGGCGCCGTTCGTCGGCTTGCTCGGTACCGTCTGGGGTATCTATCACGCGCTCGGCAGTATTGCCGCGAGCGGGCAGGCGATGATCGAAAATGTCGCGGGGCCGGTGGGCGAGGCGCTCATCATGACGGCCTTCGGCCTGGTCGTCGCCATTCCCGCGGTACTCGCCTATAACGTGCTCGGCCGGATGCAGCGGCAGCTCGCGGAGGAACTCGACGGCTTCGCGCACGATCTTCACGCCTATGTCTGCGCTCCCGATGCGGACCGCTCCCATGCAAACGGCGTTGTCCTCGGCACTTCGCCCTCGAGCACGCGAACTGACGAGGTCGTGCGCACGGCGCGTTGATTCGGCCGCACCGGGCGATCCAAGCGAGGAGACGAAGAGCATGGCATTCGGCGGTTTCGACAAAGAGCGCTCGGCCGCGCCGATGGCCGATATCAACATGACGCCGTTGATCGACGTCATGCTCGTTTTGCTCGTGATCTTCATCATCACGGCGCCGCTGCTCACCCACGCGATTCGGCTCGACTTGCCCAAGGTGGCATCCGGGGCCGCGCCGCAAACACCGCAAACCATCACGCTGTCGATCGACGATGCGGGCCGGTTTTATTGGGATGGGCAACCGCTCGCGTTCGATGCGGTCAATGCTCGTCTACAACAAGCGGGCAAGGCCGCGCAGCCGCCCGAGCTTCATCTACGCGCCTCGCGCGCCACGCGCTACGACGTGATCGCGCAAGTGATGGGCGCCGCGCAACAGGCGGGGCTCGATCGCATCGGCTTCGTGACCGAGCCGCCGCCGCCCGGCGCGCGCCCGGGTGCGCACGCCGTCCCGGCTTCGCCGGCCGCCAAGCAGCCGTAACGGCAAGCGCCTAAACGCAGCGGTTCGCGCTCGCCTGGGCGGTATAATCGACGCTTTCCCCATTTGCGGGGAACCATGCATTTCCCGTATCGCCGCGCCCGCGTTGCTACGCGCCACGACAGCCTAGCCTGAACCACCGCCATGCAAGAGAAATATTTACCCGCCGACATCGAAGCCGCCACCCAGGCACAATGGCGCGCGTCTGACGCCTATCGTACGGCCGAAGTCGCCGGCAAGCCCAAGTTCTATTGCGTCTCGATGCTGCCGTATCCGTCGGGCAAGCTGCACATGGGGCACGTGCGCAACTACACGATCAACGACGTCATGTACCGTTATCTGCGGATGAACGGCTACAACGTGTTGATGCCGATGGGATGGGACGCCTTCGGCATGCCGGCCGAAAACGCGGCGATGGCCAACGGCGCGCCCCCGGCCAAGTGGACCTACGAGAACATCGCCTACATGAAGGGGCAGATGCAGTCGATCGGCCTCGCAATCGACTGGTCGCGTGAGGTCGCCACCTGCGATCCGAAGTACTACAAGTGGAATCAGTGGCTGTTCTTGAAGATGCTCGAGAAGGGCATCGTCTATAAGAAGACGGGCACGGTGAACTGGGACCCGATCGATCAAACGGTGCTCGCGAACGAGCAAGTCATCGACGGGCGCGGCTGGCGCTCGGGCGCGCTCGTCGAGAAGCGCGAGATCCCGATGTACTACATGCGTATCACGCAGTACGCCGACGAGCTGCTGAACGACTTGGACGGTCTCGGCTGGCCCGAGCGCGTCAAGGTGATGCAGCAGAACTGGATCGGCAAGAGCTTCGGCGTCAACTTCGGTTTCCCCTACGAACTCGACGGCGAGCAAACGCTGCTGCGCGTGTTCACGACGCGCGCCGACACGATCATGGGCGTCACGTTCTGCGCGATCGCAGCCGAGCATCCGTTGGCTGCGCGCCTGGCCGAGGGCAAGCCCGAGTTGCAGGCGTTCATCGACGAATGCCGGCAAGGCGGCGTGGCCGAGGCCGACATCGCCACGATGGAAAAGAAGGGCATGCCCACCGGCTTTTACGTCACGCATCCGCTTACGCAGGCGCGCGTCGAAGTGTGGGTCGGCAATTACGTGCTGATGAACTACGGCGAAGGCGCCGTCATGGGCGTGCCCGCGCACGACGAGCGCGATTTCGCATTCGCGAAGAAATACGGTTTGCCGATCAAGCAAGTGATCGCGAAGGAAGGCTGCGACTATTCGCTCGATGCATGGCAAGCGTGGTATGGCGAGAAGGAAGGCGTCGTCTGCATCGAAAGCGGCCGCTATGACGGTATGGGCTACGAGCAGGCCGTCGATGCCGTCTCGGCCGACCTGAAGGCGTTGGGCGTCGGCGACAAGCAAGTCACGTGGCGTCTGCGCGATTGGGGTATCTCGCGCCAGCGCTACTGGGGCACGCCGATTCCGATCATCCACTGCGCCGCTTGCGGCGACGTACCGGTGCCCGAAAAGGATCTGCCCGTCGTGCTGCCCGAGGATCTCGTGCCGGACGGCACGGGCAACCCGCTCGCGAAGTCGGCGGCGTTCCTGAACTGCGCGTGTCCGAAGTGCGGCGCGCCCGCTAAGCGCGAAACGGACACGATGGACACGTTCGTCGATTCGTCCTGGTACTTCTCGCGCTATACGTGCCCGGACGCCGAGACGATGGTCGACGCGCGTACCGAGTATTGGATGCCGATGGATCAATACATCGGCGGTATCGAACATGCGATCTTGCACTTGCTCTATTCGCGCTTCTGGACGAAGGTGATGCGCGACATGGGGCTCGTTAAGTTCGGCGAGCCGGCCAAGAATCTGCTCACGCAGGGCATGGTGCTGAACGAAACGTTCTATCGCGAAGACCCGTCGGGCAAGAAGACGTGGTACAACCCGGCCGACGTGACGGTCGAGCACGACGACAAGGGCCGCCCGGTGGGTGCGACGCTGAACGGCGACGGACAACCGGTGGTGCTCGGCGGCGTCGAGAAGATGTCGAAGTCCAAGAACAACGGCGTCGACCCGCAAGTGCTCATCGATCAGTACGGCGCGGATACGGCGCGCTTGTTTACGATGTTCGCCGCGCCGCCTGAGCAGCAGCTCGAATGGTCGGGCTCGGGCGTCGAGGGGGCGAGCCGCTTCTTGCGCCGCGTCTGGGCGTTCGGGCATGCGAATCAAGCCGCGCTCGCCGCACGCGAAACGTTCGATGCGGCCGAGCTCGCGCAAGCCGATAAGACGCTGCGCCGCGAGATCTACAGCGTACTCAAGCAGGCCGATTTCGACTATCAGCGCTTGCAGTACAACACCGTCGTTTCGGCCGCGATGAAGATGCTCAACGCGCTAGAGGACGCCAAGCAGGCGTGCCCGGGCGTGCTGCGCGAGTGCTATGGCGTGTTGCTGCGCGTGCTGTACCCGGTCGTGCCGCACGTGACGTTTGCGCTGTGGGATGCCCTCGATTTCACGGGCGAGTTTGGCTCGCTGCTCGACGCGCCGTGGCCGAAGGTCGACGAAAAAGCGCTCGAGCAAGCCGAGATCGAACTGGTATTGCAGGTCAACGGCAAGGTTCGCGGCGCGCTGACGCTCGCCAAGGATGCGCCGCGCGAAGCGATCGAAGCAGCGGCCGTTGCGCACGAGATGTTCCAGCGGTTCAGCGAAGGCAAGAGCCCCAAGAAGATCATCGTCGTGCCGGGCCGCCTCGTGAACGTCGTCGTCTGACGGCGCAGCGCGCGAAGGCGATAAGGCCTTCGCGCGATTCAATCAAGGAGTCAATGTGATTCGCCGATCGTTCTTAGCGCTCGTATGCGGCACGACGTTGCTGGCCGCTTGCGGGTTTCAGCTGCGCGGCCAGCAAAACTATGCCTTCAAGCGGCTTGCGATCGTGGGCGCACCGCCCGTCGTCGCCGCGCGCCTCACGCGCATGATCGAGGGCGGCAGCGATACGGTCGTCGTGAAATCGACGGCGACCGCCGATGCCGTTTTGTCGCTGAGCGAAGGGCGCGGTCAGTCGGTGCTGACGCTCAATTCGGCCGGCGCCGCCGAGGAATACGCGCTGACCTATTCGCTGGCCTATACGCTGACCGGCGCGGATGGCGCGTTGCTGATTCCGCAGAGCGCGATCCAGCTGAACCGGGCGATGACGTACTCGACAGCGTACGCACAGGCGAAGGCGCAGGAGACCGATATCCTGTACGCCGACATGCAAAACGATGCGGTGGATCAACTGACGCGCCGTCTTGCAACCGTTCATTCGCTGCATCCGACGCCGAGCGAGCAGACGCCGGGCGTCGCGCCGCGTGCGCCGTTGCCGCCGCCGCCGCTCTGATCCACATACCCCGCTCACGCACGGTTTTTTGCTTATGCAATTGCGACTGGATGCACTCGACGCCCATTTGACGAAAGGCCTCTCCGGCTTGTATGTCGTCTACGGCGACGAGCATTTGCTGGCGCAGGAAGCGTGCGACCGCATCCGCGCGGCCGCGCGCGCAGCCGGCTTCACCGAGCGCAACGTCTTTACGGTCGAGCGCAGCTTCGATTGGAGTTCGCTCTTGGGGGCGACGCAATCCATGTCGCTGTTCGGCGATCGTCAATTGATCGAGTTGCGCATCCCGTCGGGCAAGCCCGGCAAGGAAGGCGCCGATGCGCTCAAGTCGCTCGCCGCGGCCGACAATCCCGATGTATTGACGCTCGTCACGCTGCCGCGGCTCGACGCTGCGACGCAAAAATCGGCATGGTTTACGGCGCTGGCCGAGCGGGGCGTGTCGTTGCGGATCGATCCGATCGAACGCGCGCAGTTGCCGGCTTGGGTGGGGCAGCGGTTGGCGTTGCAACGCCAGCGTGTCGCGCCGGGCGAAGAGGGCCGGCGCGCGCTGCAATTCATCGCGGAGCGCGTCGAGGGCAATCTACTGGCCGCGCACCAAGAAATTCAAAAGTTGGGCTTGCTTTATCCGAAGGCGTATTGACGTTCGAGCAGGTCCATGACGCGGTGCTCAACGTTGCGCGCTACGACGTCTTTAAGCTGAACGAGGCGATGCTGGCCGGCGACGTAGGCCGGCTATCGCGGATGCTCGACGGACTGAAGGGCGAAGGCGAAGCCGCGGTGCTCGTGCTGTGGGCGCTCACCGAAGAGTTGCGGACGCTGCTCAAGATCAAGCGCGGCGCGGCGGCCGGCAAGCCGCTGGCGATGCTGCTGCGCGAGAATCGCGTGTGGGGTCCGCGCGAGCGGCTCGTTGCGCCCGCGCTCGCGCGCGTGACTGAGCCGCTGCTCGAGGAAGGTCTTGCGCTTGCCGCGGCACTCGATCGTCAGGTGAAAGGCTTGACGGGTAGCGCACCGGGCAGCCGGCGGCGCGCGGCCTTGCCGCCCGATCCCTGGGAAGGCATGTTCGAGCTCGCCGCCCTCGTCGCCGCACCGGCCAAGCGCGGCGCCGCACGCGCGAGCGGCGCCTGACGGCTTAGAATCGAAGCGTCGGCATTGCCGTCATCGCGAACACTTTGCACTTAGCATCCGCGCCGCGTGCGCGACGAACGAGAATCATGATGGATATCGACCAGTACATGACCGCCATCGGCCGCCGCGCGCGCGGCGCCTCGCGTGCGATGGCACGGGCCGCGACGGCCGCCAAGAACGACGCGCTTCACGCCATCGCCCATGCGATCGAGCGCGAGCAAGCGGCGTTGAAGGACGCGAACGCACTCGACGTGGCCAAGGCCCGCGAGAAAGGCATGGATGCGGCGTTCGTCGATCGTTTGACGCTGTCGGATAAGGCGCTCAAAACGATGATCGAAGGGTTGCGCCAAGTCGCTTCGCTACCCGATCCGATCGGCGAAATCGATAATCTCAAATATCGCCCGAGCGGCATCCAAGTGGGGCGCATGCGCGTACCGCTCGGCGTCATCGGCATCATCTACGAGTCGCGCCCGAACGTCACGATCGACGCGGCGGCGCTGTGTTTGAAGTCGGGCAACGCGGCGATTTTGCGCGGTGGCTCGGAAGCGCTCGCGTCGAACACCGCGCTTGCTGCGCTGATCGGCGAGGGACTGGCGGCGGCCGGTCTGCCGCGCGACGCCGTGCAGGTGGTCGAAACGGCCGACCGCGCTGCCGTCGGCAAGCTCGCGACGATGACCGAATACGTCGATGTGATCGTGCCGCGCGGCGGCAAGAGCCTCATCGCACGGCTCATCGAGGAAGCGCGCGTCCCGATGATCAAGCACCTCGACGGCATTTGCCATGTGTACGTCGACGACCGCGCCGACCTATGCAAAGCGCTGGCCGTTTGCGATAACGCGAAGACGCATCGCTACGGTACCTGCAATACGATGGAGACGCTGCTCGTCGCACGGGGCATCGCCCACGCCGCGCTGCCGCCGCTCGCGCGCGTGTATCGCGACAAGGGCGTCGAGCTGCGCGTCGATGCGCAGGCGCGCGCAGCGCTCGAAGCGGCACCTTGGGACAGCGACGCGCCGGCGCTCGCGCTCGTCGACGCGACCGAGGAAGATTGGCGCACCGAATATCTCGCACCGGTGCTCGCGATCAAGGTCGTCGACGGCATCGATGCGGCGATCGAGCATATCAATACCTACGGCTCCGCCCATACCGATGCGATTGTGACCGAAGACCACGATCGCGCAATGCGCTTCCTGCGCGAAGTCGATTCGGCCAGCGTCATGGTCAATGCTTCGACACGCTTCGCCGACGGCTTCGAATACGGGCTCGGCGCCGAGATCGGCATCTCGAACGACAAGCTGCATGCGCGCGGTCCCGTGGGACTCGAAGGGCTCACCTCGCTCAAATACGTCGTGCTGGGGCACGGCGAAGTGCGGCAATAAGCGCCGGGTAAGACGCTGGTTGCCGGGGCGCGGCATACGCGCCGGTACTATGCCGATCGCACCGATACGAACCGATACGAACTAACGATAACGGACGACGTAACCTTACCGATGCTCTGGCTCAAAACCTTTCACATCGTTTTCGTGGCCTCTTGGTTTGCAGGCCTGTTCTACCTGCCCCGCATCTTCGTCAATCTCGCCATGGAGTCGGAGGCTGCCGCCGTGGCGCGGCTTCTGACGATGGCGCGCAAGCTTTACCGCTTCATGTCGGTCATCGCCGTCGTGGCGCTCGCTTGCGGGCTCGGCTTGTGGCTCGGTTACGGTATCGGGCAAGGACAAGGTTGGATGCACGCCAAGCTCGGCGTCGTCCTCTTGCTGATCGGCTATCACGCCTACTGCGGCCGCCTACTGGCGGCGTTCGAGCGCGGCGAGAATCGCCGCTCCGACCGGTGGTACCGCTTCTTCAACGAGCTGCCGGTGCTCGGCCTCATCGCGGCGGTCGCGCTCGTCGTCGTCAAACCGTTCTAATCGAACTCTTCTTCACGCGGCGGCGCTTCGATTCGCCGCTGCGTGATCGCCTTCTTGGCTCGGCCGAGTTTATCGACGAGGTCCGGCCCGCGCGCAAGCGCGACGCCGACGGCGAGGATGTCGCCGATGGCCAGATGCGAGACGCGCGAGGTCATCGGCGAAAAAATATCCGTTTCTTCCGCGACGTTCGCGACGAGGCTCACGGTCGCAAGCTGCGCGAGCGGCGAGTTGCTGTGCGTGATCGCGATGACCTTCGCGCCGCACGCAAGCGCTGAGCGCGCAGCCTCGACGATGTCGCGCGTGCGGCCCGTGTTCGAAATCGTCACGACGACATCCGATTCGCCGAGCAGCGCCGCCGACATCGTGTAGGTGTGCGGATCCGCATAGGCGACGCTCGGGATCCCCAGCCGGAAAAATTTGTGCTGGATGTCTTGCGCCGCGATGCCGGAGCCGCCCGCGCCGTAGAACTCGATGCGCGATGCGCGCGAGAGCAGCTCGAT